>NZ_CP152432.1 GCF_038971285.1 Bacillus paramycoides | reverse complement strand
GGATTTTAACCTCTTTATTTATATTGTTTTGAATGTATACTTTTGTTAGGTGAATTGAGGATATCAGGAGATTTGATGAGAAGTCAATATTTAAGAGGAAATGAATGTAAACTAATATTCAAAAGTTTACTTTCAGTAATAACAAAAAAATCCCTTAATAATGCTAAAGGGATTTTGCTCACACAAATGATCTGCAAATCAATTCACTTTTGATATACAGATCATTTGTATGATAATTTTTATAAATAATTGCTAAATAATGAACTTACATAAATGCTTTTAAAAGTTCTTGAACTAATGGAATTGCTCCACCTACGAATTTTAAAACTGCCATTGCGATTTCCATATTATTTCCTCCTCTTTTGTTGATGCTAAGATGTGATTTATCTTTATGCTTTTATTATAGTAAGCGCTTACATTAATAACAATACATTTCTATATGCAATATTACATATTTATACGTTTAGACAAAAATTAGACCTCTATTAGTCATTCCTTAATGGTATCATAGCGAGGTGAGAGTCTTTAAGGGTTCTCCTTAATAGGAGGAAACGGATATGGAAAGAGTGCAAGCGATTATTGACAGTAATCTGAAATTCAAGAGCTGGGTTAAACAGGTACTAGCTATAGGCGGAATGTTAGGGTTCTGCTACTTGGTATTATATGTTTTATGTTTCTTATTTGCTATGTAAATACTAGATAACTACACTAGTGGAGTCTTGCCTACAGAGGTAAGGCTCTTTTGTTGTATCTGAGGTGAATTTTTTTTGAGGTACTCCAAAATATTGGGTTGATGGGCATGTGGTTCTACTTCTATCACTGAAAGTAAATAAATATTTAAAAGTTTACTTTCATTTTAATGAAAAATAAAAAGCACTTTTGATAATTTCACAAGTGCTTTTCAAGATAATGTAATAGATGTGTTTAGCAATATGATCTTAGTTCTAAAGTAATTATCAATATTAACGATTAGTAAATTGGATCAGTATCTTTTCAGTATGCTCTGCATTTAAATGATAAATAGTAGAATCTCCTGTACGTCGAATATACGATTCGTTATTATGTCCTTCTATATCAAAAGCCAACATTTCAAATATAATCTTTTCTCCATTATCTAGCGAAAACGCAATAGTACGCTGAGAAATATTAGAAGAGTTTTTGAAAAGCTTTTTCTTCCAAAAATCTGTTTTTGATACAACTTTTTTTGAACTAGTTAGTTTTTGAAATACATCTTTTGCATCTTGACCATAATCTTTAATAATACCTTCAGCAACTGAATCTGTTTCTAGATATTTTATCTTTGAAATTGTATCAGAAGTTAGTTTTATTTTTTCTTCAGGTTCTATAAAAAAAAATAGATACACATACTTACAAATATAAACAATATTCCTAACACTATTTTTTTCGTGTTCATTTAATTGAAACTCCTTATGTAATTATTAAGAATATAGTAGCATGAATATTTATTTATATTAATGAAAAAATATTTTCTCGTGTCTGTCAACGGTAAGCGGACAAAACGAAACGATAGTGAAGTGAAGGAGCATTAAGGAGTTGACAGACCCACTACGCCCAGACCCTCTTGTGGTTGTCAAAAGGTACCTTTTGACCCTGCCTACCGGCGAGGGAGCCCCCTCAAAAAATGAGGGGGTTGGGGGAGTTTATTAAATGGGGTCTGGGGAAGATTTCCCCAGTGGGTTTGGGCAAAGCCCAAGGTTTGGTTTTGCCACGTTTAAACGTGGCTCGGCAATGCCGAAAAGCGTCGCAGACCCCTATCGATTTTGATGCGATAGCGTCAAAATACGTATAGGGTTACTCTAATTGACTCCATTTCGTCGCTTTGCTAGACTGATGGTATCAATTAATCTAGGGAAAGTGGTGGCACTTTATGTTGGGTTCTATCTCATTTAATCAATCCCACCAAAGTTCATTGAGTCATAATAACAGAGAAAATATTCACGGGAATCCTGGTATCGATCCATCCAGGTTAGAGGAGAATATTTACTTTGTTCAAAAAGATATCCGAAGTGTATACAAGGAAGTCTTTCAAGAAGCAGTGGACAAGTATAACGAGAAACAAAAACGGAATGATCGTAAAATTGATGATTACTATGACAAAATACATAAAGATGATAAGACGCATGAGCAACGAGAATTGGTCGTAGCGATCGGGGAAGGTAAAGACGACCCAAAGTATAGGGAAGTGAAAAAGGAAGCGCTGAAGCGTTATGCTGAGGCGTTTCAAGAGAGAAATCCAAACCTAGCGGTTTATAACATGGTTTTACATGATGATGAAGCAAATCCGCATTTACATATTAACTATGTACCGAATTTCGAAAGTAGTCGAGGATTAACGAGGCGTGTCGGAATGGATAGAGCCTTGCAACAACAAGGTGTCGAAGGGAAGGGAAGACAGTTAATTGCGCATTGGAGAGAAGCGGAAACGGCTTATATTGAGCAATTAGCGAAAGAACACATTCCGAATTTTGAACGTGCTAATGTAGGTTCACATAAGTACATGAAAGTCCGTCAATACAAGGAGTATGCAGAAGCAAAGTCATCTATTGAAAACCAAGTAGAAGAAAAAGAAACAGAATTACAAACGATTGACAATCATTTAAAAAACGTTGAAGAGAAAACGAACGAATTAGAAATGACGAAAATGAGTTTGGAAAGTGATGTCGTTAATACGTACCAAAAATTAGAGGTAGTAAAACAACAAGTAGAGAGTGAAAATGAAAAGCTGCAGTTAATTGGCCAGCGTCATTTAGAGTTAGAAAAAAGAGTAGAACAAATGCAAAAAGAATTAGATAGTGCTACGAATCAAGTACCAAATGAACCTGTTAAAATTCCATTTTTACGTAAAGAATTAGTAGTAGAAGTACAGGATAAAATGTTTGGAAAAGCTGAGATCACGAAGAAACAGACAAGAAATTATGTGTTATCACCAGAACAATATCAAGAAGTAACAAAGCAAGTGAATGCAGCGGTTACTATCAAAAAGGATTATGAGCGTTTGAAAAAGACAGACTTTGTGAAAGAGAATGAGAGTTTAAAAGTGCATGCAGAGGGATGGATGAAAGAAAATAGAACGTTGAAACAAGAAAAAAGTAAGTTGCAAAAAGAGGTTGGGGTATTAAATAGAGAAATTAGTTCATTAAAAGCTTATATAAAGGATTTACAGATGAATATAAGAGTTTTGTATGTACAAACGAAAAAAGTTTTTAAAGAGCAATTTAAGGCGTTTAGAGAGAGTGTTAAAAATGAATTGGGTAGCAAGGGAGTAGATAATCAATTTGAACGTGAACATAAGAGAGAAATAAGTAGACATCGAGATCTTGATAGAGAAAGATAGGATTGAATGTTATGTTTTTGCAAGAGATGGAAAGCTTTAACAAGGTGTTTCATGTTATTATAAAGAAAGACGTATAAACGAGAAAAACCGCCCATGCTTTGGACGGCAGGCGGTTTTTCTTAATAAGGTTGGAATCAACCAATATATATTCTATATACATTCTAACATATAAAAGTTGATTCCTTCCACTAAGGGAGAGAATTATTTTATGACAAAAGTTGTAGATTTTGGACAAGCTGAAAAAAAAGCGAAAATAAGAGATAGTAAGATTGATAGTATTTATGATCAGTTGCAAACTGGTGGTTATTCAGAAGAAGAAAGAGCTATGCTTTTACAGATGTTAAGTAAAATGTCTGGTGGCGAAGAATATTTCATAGGTAAAAAGAAAAAACCTACAGATCGGGTGAGATTTGTGCAGATTATAATGGATAATATAGATTATCTGATTGAAATAGGTTATTTAAGTAGTAAGGAAGAAGCTTTTTTATTCAAATTAACTTCATCTGTTGAATTTAAAACCAATGTTCTTGTAGAACGTGAGACAAATAATCCAGCATCACCTACATATTTAGCTGAAAAATTTAAAATGACTCGTCAAAGTATTTCTAGTGTTATGAATGGTTTATTAAAAAAGGGAGTATTAGCGGTTGCACAATCAGGTGTTACAACTGAAGATGGACGGGTTTGTACTAGTCGTACATGGTTTGTAAATCCAAATGTTATGTGCTGCTCTCCTAAAGATGGAATAGATAAAACAACTCAACATATTTTTAGGGATTCATTAAGAAATTTTAAAGTTGAAGATCAAGGAAAGAAAAAACATAAATTACCGATTTATTTATTTTAAAAGAATGCAAAAATTATCTTGCATTCTTTTTTTGTTTCCATTTACCTTTTTTTAGGTGTCACTTTTTTTTGACACTGGTGTCGCTTTTTTTTGACACCTTATCTTCTATAAACCCTTGATATTACTGACTTTTTTCACTTTGCTCTTCTCACTCTTATATATAGGGCTAAAAGTTCCGCAAGGAACAGGTAGTATTTTTGAGCAAACAACGCTCAAAAATCTCCACCTTCATAATCAAAAAGTCGGTTCGTTAATCCTCACCTAAAGACTACCGTCTTTCTATTTTATTATGTCCTTGCAAAACTTTTTTCGGCTCGTATGCTTTTCTCGCCAAGCCGACAGACAAAAAGCAAAGCAATGGTTCTCGACTTGGACTAGCAAGTATACGAGCCGAACCGCCTAGATCATTCGCCCTAAAATAGTTTTTACTCGGAAATTGATACGGAATACGTGGGGTTTCGCCCCCACACGACGAGCCAGCACTCTAGCCAAAAAGCAAAAGGTAGACCAAAAAACAAGGACAAAATCACGCTAAACAAAAAATAAGCCGTCCATATGGACGGCTCGTTTACATAATTATCGTTATTGGAAGTCAATTTGTTTTATTTAGTTCTGTATTGTACAACATAGAAATGTCATTCCAACCATAAGCTACATCGTCTACTATTGTTTCTCCAAACGTACTGGTTCTGCGAATATATTCCTTTCCACTCATTCGTTTATAAAAACCAAGTCCAGACTTATTTTGCTCCATGACCCATACCAACATAGAATGTATACCGTTTTCCTTAAAGTGCCGAGCAACAGCTGAAAGAAGCTGTCTGCCTACACCGAAACCTCTACAATCCTGTAAAAGATATAGTGCATATAATTCACCAGTAAAATGTTTCTCTTCAATGCTTCTTCCTGATGCAAAGCCTACAATTTTTCCTTTATCATTCATGGCAACATATATAAAAGACTCATTTTCTTTATCTAAAAACTGATTCCAGCGTTTTTCAGCCTCTTCGTATGACAATTTATCGAGATATTGATCTGGTACTAATCCCCGATATGTAGTTTTCCATCCATCAACATAGACCTTTGCTACACCTTCTATATCCTGTTTACTTGCTTTTCTAATCTTCAAATGAACCACCTTACCTAAAAAAGAAATTTATAAGAAATGATTATACCATTTTTTATTTTACTGATTACTCCATCATTACTAAAAAAGTAGTGTATATTCTATACATGCTCGGTTAACATAACGTCTCATTATCGGTAGCAAGGATAATGGAGGAACCCCTGTTTTTATGGGGTTCTTTTTTCTTTTCTAGTAAAATTGATATGCATGATTTTATACATCGTTGAAATAGCGGGGATATTGAGGATCCTGGTTATTCTTTTTTTGCATAAAATCTTGTATAAATAAAAAAGATTTTGATGTGGGTATCGAGATATAACGAGTATTCAATTTTAAAATTGATATGTATCCCTAAGGTTGGGTCTGTAATACGAATTATACAAATTACCCATGTAAAGATTATAAGAGTTAAGAATTTGAAACAAGTGATACGTGAATTATTAGGAAAAAGGGTATATCATTGCTATAGCGAATATATTTTTGAGGTGAAACGCTATGAAGACGTTATATAGTCCTGGCGACGTGGCAGAGCAATTAGGTATTCAATCTAGCACATTACGTAAGTATGCTGATGTACTTGAAAAAGAGGGTTATGCTTTCATCAAGAATGAACGTGGGCATAGGAAGTATAGAGAAAGTGATGTAATGGTGTTCCGTAAGGTTATAAATCTAAAGAACGACACAGACATGACATTAGAAAACGCTACGAAGCAAATAGTATCATGGAATCAAGGTGTTGAAGTATTGCCATTAGAGCGACATGAAATTGAGCGCTATGAAGAACCTGATTTCAACGCTACACCGCTACAGGCGATGATTCAAGAGCAAAAAGAAGTCATTGAAAAACAAAATTACTTGTTACAAGAATTAAACAAACGTTTAGCCGAGCAAGATCAGCGATTCGCACAAAGAGAATCAGAGTTATTGAGCGCTATACAAACGATACGGGAATCTCAAACGCTTATAGCGATGAATACTAGCGAAGACGTAGCGAAGAATCAAAGAAGTGATGAAATGCTTATGCAAACAATAAGGGAAGTTCAGGAAGTTAAAAAGATGATTGCAGCAAGTAAAGATAAGAAATGGTATGAGTTTTGGAAATAATTTTTTAAATTTAATTAATTATTTCTTGCTACCTCTAAAAAATATAGGTAAATGAATAGAAAAGTAATGCTTAGAGTTATATGAGAATTTTGCTCTTTTTGGGATACTACTGATAATTTGATTTTATGTGAACTAAATCTTAGGAAGAAGGAATTGAAAATGAATAAGAAATGTCCTAATTGTGGTTCTAGAGAAATCGGGCAAGATTTTTTAAATGCTCAATCATGTTTGAGATTTATTAGTAGGAATAACTTTTTTAATGAATTTTCAAGGGTGATTGCTGATGTTTGCATGGAGTGTGGTAACATTTTATCTATGAAAGCAGAACATCCAGAGTATTTTAAAGTAGATAAATAAAAATTACTGATAATACAGATTATGTGAATGAAAAATACCTTTAGAAGGAATATCTAAAGGTATTTTTTTATAGATTTTGAGATACATTGACTGCTGATAATATAATGTTATGTAAATAAAAGAAAGGGGGATTTTTTTAGGATTCCTCTTTCTTTTATAATGCATGAAATGTGAAAAATAATTGATTTATTTTAAAAATATTACTTTTTTATTTTATCCGATTTGTACTTGTTGAGTTTGTAATACTTTCAAAGTAAGATCAAGAACAATTTTTTCACGTAATTTGTCAAATTCTTTCTCAGGATATTGATCATAATATTTATCTTGATATTTATCTTGGTATCTATCTTGATATCTATCTTGATTTCTGTCCTGATATTCATCATGTTTTGAATCATAATGAACATCATATGATGAATAATCAAGTTCATAAAATTCTGCACTAATTAATTCACAATATGGTTGTTCATTATAGAAAACATTATTTTCAAAGAAGTATTTGTCTAGACGAGGAACATCATTCTTTTTCGGATTAATGAAACGAGCTTTATTTTCCGAACCAAAAGCTATAATTGGGAAAGAAAGAAATTCATCAGCAGTCAAATCAGCAAAACCAGAGAATCGAACTTTTGCAATTCGATCATGAATTACGCCATTGCAGTATTTAGCAGCGTATTCAATATTTTTACGAATATAACCTTCTACAAATAATTTTGCTCTTGTTACTTGAAAATATCCTGTTTCATTAATTGGTTCATATTCAACAGGTACTAGTTTACATTGTGTTAAAAATACATCTTTTAACACTCTTTTAATTTCCACTGCTGGTGGAGAAAGTGGAATTTCTGCTTCTACTACAATTTGAAGTGTTCTTTCTGCTAATACAACTGGAATTTTAATTCTTGGATTGGTTGTAAGAACTGGAGTTGCCTCAGTATCACTGAGTGGAATCCGCGATTCTGATTTCACCTTACAATCCTTATTTTTATTATCTTGTTTATATTCTTTTTCACTCAATTAAAAAAGCCTCCTTTTAGTTTATGTTTTGAGTGTGTTTATACTTTCTTTAACATGCTATGGAGTGTTTTTATATGTGTGAAGGCATGTATAATAGTGATTTTTCTCATTTTTAAACAAAAAAACAGATTAGAGTAATAAAATCCATGTTTTTCCTATTTAATTTTGTTTAGTATATATTTTTAAAAAATATTGTTAGACTCTTTTATATTTAAAAGAAATAGATAGTACTAAATAAAATTCATTAGAACTATTTTGAATAGGAAAGCATATCTTATAGTGTGGAACAAGCATTGGACACTTGTTTTGCGCTCATAAATTTAGTTTCTTTGAAAGGAAAGGGGACCTACTAGTAGATCCCCTTTTTTGAATTAAATAGATTCATATATATTATGTTATCTTTTCTCTTTTTATTATATTAATATATTTTAAAATAATGATATTAAAAATACACAAAAAAGATATTTATTATGAATATCTTTTTGTGTATTCTGTGAGTTGTTTATCGGAGAGAACATATTTGCCATTCCTGATTTTATCTTATGAAATTATTTTTTAAAGGTGTATGTAATTTTGGATTGTTTGGTTTAACTATTTGAGTTACATTTTATATATTTTAAATATGAAATAAATCTAGGATATTATCTTTTTCTTCTTTATTAATTTCAATGTATTTTAGTGTAATTTTCGGCGTACTGTGGTTGAGTATGTCTTGTAACATAGCTACATCTTTTGTTTGTTTATAGAACTAATAACCGAAGGTTTTGCGCATAGTGTGGGTCCCGATAGATTCTATATCCGCAAAATCTTCGGCTTTTTGCAATTGTTGATACGCTTGGATTTTATTAATGGGGGTCACTATATCATTTTAAGAAAATTGTATGCTAAGAGATTTATAAATTAAAATTTAATGGTAAAGAGACTTTTATTTTTTTATTTGAAAAACGAAAAAAAGCGAGTTTTTTGTCTATTGTTAATAATAACATTGAATTTTTAGCACTATAAATGTTAGTTAAACATATATTGTAGTATTGGGATAAGTTTCACTCACTTTTTTCATTTTATTTTATAGTTTCCTTTAGGAGAGCACTAACGGATATTGGTGTTTTTTTAAGTAGGTTGGTTTGAAAAATAAGAAGTTTTCTTTGTTTTAAATTTGTACTTGTTGTATTTGTAAAACTTTTAAATTAAGGTTTAATACAATTATTTCACGAAAAGTATTAAATGGTTCCTTTAAGTTTGTTAGACAAGGGGAAAAGTCTAATCCAACAAGTTGAGTACTGACTAATTCGCAATATGGTTGTTTGTTATAATAAACTGTATCTCCGAAGGAACATTTTTCTAAATGTGGTAAATCACCGTTTTTAGGATTAATAAAATGAAATGTAGTATCTGAGGAAGAAGCTATTAAAGGTAAAGATAGAAAATCATCTTCTATTAGATCTGTGGAACCGGAAAATGGAACATTTACAATAGAATTATATATAATTCTATTGTATTCATCATATACATACTCAATACTTTTACGGATATTCCCTTGTAAAAATAATTTAGCTTTTGTAACTAGGTTGTAATTTGTACCTGGTATTGGAGTAAATGCTAGAGGAACTAAATCACCTTGTGTCAAAAATACGTTGTTTTTTAAGATACGTTTAATTTCAATTGCTGGAGGATCTAATGAAATATTAGATTCTATAACAATTTGAATTGTTCTTTCGGCTAATATAACTGGCATTTGTACAAGCGGTGTTTCTGTGGTAATAATGGGTGTTTTAACTTTATTATTTAATGGTGTTTGAGTTTGTCCTACCACTTGACATGATGTATTAATTGGACGTTGTTCACTCATGTAACTTAGCCTCCTGTTTAAAATTACTTTAGATTTTTAAAACTGTTTAATGTCAATGTATTATTTTTTTTCATTTATGTTATTCGTATCAATTTAATTTGTTAATAATACATAAAGATAGTTAAATTTAAAATAATTGTGGAACAGTTTATATACATTAATTTAAAAAATAAATTATACATATATAACATATTAGGGGTAGCACCAACATTTCGCGGATTTCGTACGTTTAGATGAACCAACAAATGGGTTTAATCCACTAGTTGGTATAAGAAACCCTCTAGTTTATTGCTATTAAGGTTGACTAACCAGCACCAAATAGACCAGGTATTCCCTATAAAACGGTCGTTTAAGGGACTTTATTTATCTTTATCAAAACTGACTGAAATATATTTAAAATCCAGTTCGAAAACTTATTATCAAAAACAAAGTGTCGTAACAAACGAGAAGTATCGTTTATGGAAATCTCTTAACGTACGGTAAACCAAAGTTTTTTAGCTTAGAAAATCCTTAGCGTACGAAATTCGCGTTATGTTGGTGGGACCCCTTATCTAAGTTTACGTATTTAATTAAATTTGAAATGTATCTAGGATATTGTCTTTTTCTTCTTTGTTAATCCCAATGTATTTAAGTGTAATTTGAGGGGTACTATGATTGAGTATTTCTTGTAACATGGCAACATCCTTAGTTTGTTTATAGAACCAATAGCCGAAGGTTTTTCGCATGGTATGGGTCCCGATAGATTCTACACCGGCAAAATCTCCGGCTTTTTGCAATTGTCGATAAGCCTGGATTTTACTAATGGGTTGATCTCCCTTTCGGGATGGGAATAACCATGTATTTTTTAGGGGTTGGGCATACGAATAGACTTCATCAAAAATAGAAGTAAGATTAATCATGCGTTCTTTTTTTGTTTTTCCTTCTTTGATTTTGAATTCTTTTCTTTTTTTTCGTTTTAATTTTATTATAGTTTGTGTTTCGAGTTGGAGTAGATCACTCACACGTAATCCGGTATGGATACCAATAAGAAACAAAATATAGTCTCGTTCGGAACAATGACGTTTAAGAGCCCATTTCATATCTTCGATCTGTTCTTTACTACGGATAGGTTGGACATCAATGAGATGTGTTTTTTTGCGCAT
>NZ_CP152431.1 GCF_038971285.1 Bacillus paramycoides | reverse complement strand
AAGTTATTCCCCCCATCTTTTATATAGGTAAAGCGACACTATAAGGAGGGCTATGAAACTAGTAATACCAGTAAGGTATTTTACAAAACTAGAATTACTAAACAGCCATACTACTGCATGTGAAAAGATTGAATCATTCATATCTTTAGCAACTCCTTACCAAAGCGTACAAATGCACAACCTACAACAATGATCACTACGGGAAATCCTAAATAGGAATACATCGAGAATAACTCAATCATCTATCGTACGACCTCCCATATCCATTTCATCACGTACAAAACAATAATAGTCAATAGTAGAAAAGATATAGCCATCTCGCCATAAGAAAAGCTTTTAAACACCTGAAAAGTGCCTTCTGTTGTTTCTACAACATAGTTTTGAAAAAAGTCGTTTAATGATTCTTTCATAGTCATAAAATCACAATCATTTCAGTCTTATAAGTCCTCTTATTACTTAACAATCTGGTCTAAACTGTAATAAGCATTATTTTTATAAGCATTAACAGTCACGTAACACTTAAAAGGAACACCCATCTTATAATTATCAGCAAGTTGCTGATACAAACTCACATCTTGAGAAGTAACCTTTACTGTTTCATTACCTCTCTCATTTTTTTGGTATAAATCAACTACCAATTTTGATTTTTTTTCGCCATTGTATTCATTAGTTACAATGCCAGCGTCCATATAAACGCCTTCAATTAAAACTTTCGGCATAACAATACCTCCATATATTAAAATTTTACGAACGATAGGCATAAAAATATGCGAACATAAATTCGATGATAGCCAAATTTTCGTTCGGTCTTTATTGTAAAAAAAAAACTCCCAGTTGTAAAGAAAAATATTACATTTTATTTATTAATTTTACTTTCATCTTCCAATTCATACTTTTTCAAATCTACTTTAACCAATTCTAAAATCATTCTTTCAGCTTCTCTTGAAGCATTCCCCTGCTTTTCTAATTCCCAAATCACTGGATTCGGTAGCCTTAATATTAAATTACCCTTCTTTAAATAATCAGGCTTTCTTTTGCGACCCAAATTCAACACTTCCTCTGTTCGATAAAAATCAACAGAGTTTTTCTTTTAACTATAGACAATATTGAACATAAAAAAAAGAGAGCTATTGCTCTCAATTATATTTATACATAAATTCATATAAAGCCAATTCTATTAACGAAAACTTAGAAATCCTTTTACTACTAAATTTTTTCGCAAATTTTTCAAACTGATCATGAATATCTTTACTAATAACAATAGAACTTTTCTTAACCTCATTTGATTCAGGAAGTGAAGCTAATTCTAAAAATAACTTAATTTCATCACTCTTCACTGTATTCACTAATTCCTTTAAAGCCAAAATCTCAGATTCAGTAAAGTCATTCTGATTTTCTTCTGATTTTTCTCCAATTATATTAACTACATCTTTTTCTTTATGATTTTCATCATATTCTTTTCTGATTTTTTTCTTATCAATTTTATCTTTTACCTGATTTTTTTCTGAATCTTTTCTGACAATCTTCTTACCATTTCTGTCCTTTTTCTGAATTAAATCAGAAATTAGCATATCATCTATCTTATTTTTTTCTGATTCTTCTCCTTTATAAATGGTCTTTTTTAAAGAATTATCATATTCATAATGTACCGAATTCAAACGCCTACGCAAAGTATCTTTACTTAATCCTAATTCCCTCGCAACATCAGGCATAGTCCTTATACCATTAATCAATCCAATGACATCAATAACTTTCACAATCAATCTAACTCCCTTCTAGTCCATATTCAAATTATATCATATTCATTTCTGACAAACATCAGAATATTTTCAGACTTAAATCAGATTTTTATCAAATCAAAAAATAAAAAAGCCGGATACAAATCCGACTTTAATCATAGACGTTTATATATAAAATTTGTATAATACAAGTACAATCAATCAATTTAGTCTTATAAGCCCTCTTGACTAGTCACCTAGAGGTGCAAAGAATATTCTATCTAGTCAATAGAATATTTACCCGAAACCTTTGTTTTGTTAATCAAGGGTTTCTTTTTTTATGGTTTTATTTATTTCATAATCATGCAATAGCATTTTCTTTTTCTCTACATCTTCAACAAAAGACTTACCTTTTTTCTCTTCATACTGTCGATTCTTAATTAAAAACTTTTTAACCGCCGTCTCTATATCACAATGTTCCTCATTAATAACAGCTGTCATTAAGCGTCCACGTATTTGAGCAACTTCTCTATCAAAATTAGAATCTACATCTTTTGTACGAATTAAATAACCAGTAGTACGAGCAAATTTACCTTTAGCCCCTTTACTCAATTGAGTCCAAAAAGCACTATCATGATAAAATTTTTCCATTAACATTGTCCAAAGCTTGTCCAATCCATCACGATTAAAAACTTCTTCTAAATCATCAAATATCTTTAAACCTTCTTCATCTTCACACTCTTTAAGAAAATCACGTCTAACTTCAAATTCGACGTTCCATATATTTTCCGTATCCATACCAAGACTATTATATAAATCTAAAAAATACATTTTTCCTTTTTTCATAATCTCTTTAGTTTTGTTATAAATACGTAATTGCAAACGGGTACGATTCCCAAAATATACAGTTTCAAATTCTCCGCTGCATGGATCTAGACGGAAAAAGTCAGGTTTATTATCATCTTTAAAATTTCGAGGATATTCAAATGTCTTTAAATCATCTAATATCCATTTCCATTGATCACTATGTACGGCAAAGTCAATACGATTCATTTTAGCCTTACCAGTGGCAAAACCAAATGACATTAATACTCCAAGGCTTTCAGCATATGCATTAATCAAACCTTTATCCCATAATAAAAATTGATTTATTTGAACTTTAACAGGAAACTGACCATCATCCCTATAACGTCTTGCAAAATATATAGCGATATCCTCATTTCGTAATGAAAACTGATACAAAGGTTTCTGACCTAACTGAACTTCGAATACTAAAGGATTTTCATAATTAGGCAAGGGAACACTGATTGTCTTAGCTTCTCCATGGTCTAAATAAAAATCACGACCATCTTCCAACTCATGTAAAAGACCATTTTCCATAACATCATTATAATTTAAAATGTCTATGTTATACCAAAACGTATCAATGTTAAAAAGAAACTTCTTATCATCAGGACGAAAACGAGGGTTACCATTACGGTCAGTGCCCTTTTTCTTTGTATAACAAGATGGCACAACAAAACCCCCAAAACACATATTTTCTCAAAATGTCCACAATCTAAAATGTGGACATTGGGTTAAACCCTTGATATATAAAGGTTTATGCCCAAAAATAGCTATTTACTATGACCCTATGTTATAAGGAATAGGGTCATAGTATTCTCTCTACCTCAAAATAGATTAAATACTATTCAAAAACACTTACTAAACATTGATAAATCAATGTTTCTAAAACCTTTATGCACCTGGAATAAAATCTTTTTTTCAAAAAGTTAGACTCTATACCCTATTAATATTAACAAGTTAAGAAAGAACCTTAAAAAATCAATTTTTTCTAGAAAAAACTTCTATAGCATAAAAACCACTAAAAACAAAAATCACACCTAAAATACATTCTAATACACTCAATTAAATTTCTCCTTGCGCTTGATATTTACGCTTCTTTTCTTCAGCTAAATATAATAAAAAGCTTGTACGATTTAAAGCTTTATATTGTAAACTCATTTCTCTAGCAACTGTCTTTCTTCTATCATTCTCAATATCTAGTAACTCATCAATCAACTCTAATTCATTATCAGAAAAACGAAATGACCTAGGTTTCTTTATATCTTTTTCTACTTGCATACTAACAACCTCCTGTACAACTTTCTATATACAGAATAACATAACTAAAATACAAAAACAACCCTTTGTATATACAAATTTAAAATAAGTATACACTAAGGGTTGAATATTTTACTTTTTTTCTCTAGTAAATATATATAGAATGAAATACATACAAACAAAATGTAAACTAATAAATATAAAACTTACGATACAAAGGTAGAAACTAAATTCATAACCTACAAAAATACTAGTAGAAAATCCAGCTACATTTATACCTAAACCAAACAATATCAATATAAAATGAATAATATTTCCTACATTCACATTAATCGTGAATCTAGTTTTCGTCATAAATTCACTAATCATAATCACTTATCCTTTCTACGCTTATAAAACAATAGCAACATTAAAAGAACAAATCCTATAGAAGCCGTAAGAAACCCATATTCAGGTTGTTTTATAAGATAAGGTAAAAACTTTGACTTCATAAAAAACTCTTCATTTGTAGGCATATACTCACTCATTCCGATACAGTTTCCTTTGCTATAGTTTCTCTTATCGCTTTATAAAAACAATACATCGATATACACCAAAAACCATAAATAATCACATTATCCATCTAGATTCACTCTCTTAAACTTAGAAATTTTATAAGCATTCATAAACAACATAATCCGATTCAATGCAATAAACGTTATAAACGGAAATAACAATAACAATATAACTTTCAATAGCATCTTAAACGTTCCAAATCGACTGATACGACATATAACCAAGAGCAACAAACACAATACATCCGAACACATTTAAAGACGATAGAAGCAAAAATGAAAGCTTCATATTCCTAAAAAATTTCTTTATATTATCAACGAATAAACAAATTGTATAACCGACACACAACCAACTTAAAACAAAAAATAATATCATCATATAATCACCTTTTTAATTTTCTAAGAGAAGCCATAAATCACACAAGGATCATTATGGCAACACAGTATGTTTTAACTTGTAAATAATATAGAATGCTAACGGAATACCAACTGCAAACGCTAATACAAGCCATAATTGAGAAAACATAACTCCGACTCCATCAGAAACATCTTCTAAACTATATTTACTTTCAATAATAGGTATAGTATTTGTATCAGGAGTCCCAAACGCTGAAAGACTCAATTCACTAGCATTTCCCGAACGGTCAACCGCTTGAACCTGTACTTTATACTTTCTATTATTCTCTAAATTTTTAATCGTAAAATTAGTAGACGAAATCAAATTACTATTAATCTTTTTACCGTCTAAATAGACGTTATATCCTGCTAAATCTTTATCAGATACTTTGTCCCAAGAAGCGATTAAAGCACCGTTAGAAGGTTTAGCAAACACATTTGATGGCACATGTGGTGGAACATCATCTTTTTCTTCTAAAGTCTTTACAGACAGATTAACGGCTGACGAATCATTCTTATCTTTATCTACTGCAACCACACCAAAATTATATTCTGTTAATGATTCAAGGTTTTTAACTGTAAATTCTTCTTCTAAACCAATTTCAGCAATCTGTTTTCCATTTTGCAAAATCTTAAAACCTGCTAAATCATCATCATTAGGCTTTTTCCATTTTAATTTCACAGTTTTATCAGTCGGTTCAGCAACTAGAGAAGACACAGGACCAGGAGGAACTTTCTTTGGATCAAGTAAAGTTTTTACACTCGTTTCAACACCTTTTGTCTCAACCTTACTTTCATTTAAAGAAGAAACTTTAAACTTATACATAGTATCATCCTTCAAATCACTTACCACATATGAAATTGCTGATTTATCTAAAGTTGTCAATAACTCATTGTCTTTATAAATATTTACACCACTAAATCCATCTTCACTAGGATTTTTCCAAGTTAATTCAACATCATTTACATTAGCTTTAGTTTTCAAATCAGTTACATTACTAACTTTCCCATCATTTGCATAAAGACTAAAATCACATACATTCACTGAAAAAGATGTAGTTTCCGGCTCTAAAACAACATATCTAACGTCCCTATAACCAGCGTCTACCGAACCATTCACACTCCTAAACTCCTTTATAGTTTGCCGGGATGAATTTTGAAATGTAACCCTTAAATTCACACCATTATTAGATTTTGATGCTACATAAAAACTCTCAATCTTATAAGAAAGACCTAAATCAAAGGTAACCTTTTCAATACTTGAACCATCAAAAATCCGAGTACATGTATCATATTTACCATCTGTTATCTCTTTACCAATACCACCTACAGCTGTTTTCCCCCTTAATATATCTACAACTTCAGCACTAGCAAAACTAGGCAAAACAGACAAACACATTATCATCATTAAAGAAAAAACCGCTAAACACTTTTTAACTTGCAATTAACACACCTCTACCTCCATTTAGCTAAATATTTAACAAGGAACCAAGTAGTATTTTTCAAAACGCTTCACTGAAAAATCTCCACTTTCTTCACTACGTTACGTCCTTGTGAAACATTTTTAGGTGCTTTTGGGCTTATTGCCAAGCCGAATATACCCAAAAGTAAGATTTACGCTAATCGGCTTGTTCTAGCCATTATAAGCACCTAATCGCTTTCCTAACGTTCATATTTTCGAACCTACTTCTTATCAATCACGTTTTCTTTTAAAGCCAGCCTTCCAACCCCAAAAGTAAGGGAAAAGATTAAAATCAATTTAAATCCTTGCTTAATTCTTTACCTAAATTTTTTAACTGATATTCAAGCTTATATAATTCTAATTTTTCTTGTTCTGTAAATTTATATTTGCTATCTAACCTTCTAATCTGACTCATACACGATTCAAACGCCTGTAGAGTACCTTCTACTTGTCTTTTTACTCTTTTACTACCAATCACAACAAATCCCCCTTAACGCATACTATCTAAATGCAAACGAACCACTGTTAAACTATCAATCATCTTGTAATAATCCCTTGGATCAATACCCAAAAGTTTTAATTTCTCCTTTAAATTATCAATTTCAGCACACACATTTTTTATTGATTGCTCCACAACAAAACTATTTTTCATGTTTCAATCATCCCCTTAACATTAACCGCTCATGCCCACCCGCTAGGGCGTGTGTGCATTTCGTGCTAACGCATATGTTATATCGCTTGTTTCAACTGTCTCAACATCTTTAGTTTGTCGAGTGTTTCATAATATAAATCGTTCGTTTTCTTCAAATCAACTAATAAACTATCAAACTCAGCCTTATTTGCTGGATATTCCAACGGAGTTACCATTGAATGAGTTTCAAACGCACCTTTTGCCAATTCAAAAGCATTCTCTTTTTTCATTTTCATTGTTTTTAGCAATCTATCATCTTGATAATCTACTATTGGATAATAAAAATAATTTTTATCTTTTCTTACCGGAACATATACATATGTAATCTCTCTAAAACGACTATCCACGTTACTAAATAATGGAGTTGTAAGCATCAATGTACAACGCATTTTCCGTAAGAAGAAAGCAATATGAGAAAAGTACTTAGATGCATTAGACAACGAGTTTCGGCTGTCTATATCCAAATGACACTCATCTAATAACAAAATGGTAGAAGGCTCTTGAGCAATCTTTAGGAAGTCTTTAAACGATGTGAAAGGCTTAGAACCTTTTACACCAAAGTTAGAATACAATGTACACCCTGTTTTCTGTTGGTACATCTTAGCAAACAAAACCATTCCTAACGTTTTACCGTTTCCCATGAAACCTGTAAATGTGTAAACATACATTAACGACTCACATCCCTTTGTATACGTTGTTGTTCTCTCATATGCTTATTCATTTCAGGCATTACACCATTAGCACTAGCAACTTGTGCTTTAATAAGTCCTGATAATTTAGCATTACCTTTAATTCTGTCAGCAAGCGTAATTTTATTAATTAATTCAAAGAATCGTTGGAATGGTGTAACTTTCGGTTTCATATCAACCATAAATTTCGCGATATCTCCAACTCCCATTTCTTGCATTAAAAACATTGCTTGTACTTGCTCATTTTTAAGAGGAACACCATTTTGTTGCATAAAATACAACAACTCAAGCATTTCATTATTTTCAACTTCTTCATTATCTTCTTCATAAAAATCGGACATCATAACTTCTTGAACAGGAGTATGATCCACACGATTAAACATTTCATTTAATTGCTCTTTTGTTAAATTAGGGAAATTTTCTTCACATAACGGTTGGTTTATAGTCTCCAAAACGATAACCTCTTTTCTCTAGAATCTCTTTCATCTTTTGACCTTCAACACGTTCATTTTTATCATTACTGGATAACATTTTATTAGACATTTGAGCAATTAAACGGTAATTACTCGACTTACTAAAATCAATAAAACGAAGTACTTTGAACATACAATCACCCCATCATTTCATTAAACATTCGTATTTCACATTAAATATCAGCTGAAATTTGCACGGCTGCCGTTACATTTTTAAAACAAATCACGAACATTATCACCATCCACCAGAATCACAACTGGAACTTGAATCATACGAAGAACTAGAACTCGAATCATATGAAGAGCTTGAACCACATGAGGAACTAGAACTTGAATCATAATCATATGAAGAAGACGTAATCAAAGCCGTATTCAACAAATAATCTGTATTAGAATTACTAGAACTTTTCGAAACACTAGAACTACTTCTCAAATTACTACTTTTATTTAAATTAACTGTTGGATTATAATTGTTTTTTCTATTAGAACCATTAAAACTACTAGAACCCTTATAGCTACCACAATCAAACATTCTTCTCAACGCCCTTAACATAAAAAAGGCAATATAAAAAGGTAATGCAAGCATTAACGGAATATACACAAGTTGTAATACATCATTTATAGATAAATCCATCTAAATTCCCCTTTCTTTAAAACGTTCGTGTTTCATACATAATACCAACCGTTTTTTGCACGGCTGCCATTACATTTCCGAAGTAAATCACGAACGTTATTTAAGTAATAAAGTAAGAACGACAATCACCCACGGAATCATTTCTTTAAAATCAAAAGATTTTTGCGTATCATATTTAAAAATATTTTTAATTGTAGTTGCACGTCTCAACGTTTTTAACTTCTCAGCTTCTACCTTGCTAGGAATATCAACATTAAACACATACGCTATAGCGCCCTCAGTTTCGTTATAATAGCGCTTTGCATCATCCGTTTTATAAATAGCTGTCTCCGTCTCTACTACATCACTATCAGCACATTTAACACGTTCTACATACATAACATCATCACGAATAACAAATGCTTTATGATTACTAAACGTTTGACCTTTTTTCTTAAACATCATCTATACCTCACTTACTCATCTTTCTATATATAAGAAATGTTGGAAGTACCAAAAACAAAAATAGTCCTAATCCAACCGAACCACCGATTGTAAAAAACACACTAAATACATTAGTATTCATTCTTTACTTCCTTTCTTTCTAAAAACCGAGCAACGAACATAACAATTACTAATCCACCTTCAATCTTAGACATTCTTTATTCCCCCGTAACCTCGTTATATACAAATAAAGCAACTAAACCAGTAAGAATACCACCGACAATAGCAACACCAGGACTCACATTAAATAATTCCATTTATAATCACTCCATATAATTAATTAACTGCAACATAGCTAAAATCCCAAATAAAATCACAACACTAGATATAAACATAGACTCTAACAAACTTAATTTACCCATCTATAATTACCACCATTTCACGAACACTTTAAATTCAATGACACCATGCTTAAACGCCATTACAACAAACAAGATTCCGTAAGTGGCTGCCAATACACAGGCGGTACTTACAAATATGACCCAACCGTTTCCAAGCATCGCAAACGCCTTAAAAAATGAATTCGGATTAATTGGATGCGATGCTGGAACAGTTAACTTCATAATTGCGTCAAACATTTTATTTAACCAACCAAAAATCGGACTAAAAATAGTATCAATAACAGATTTCATAACAACACCTATTTCCTTCTCTCAGGGAAATTAAATCCCATGCTACCGCCATATAAGGAGAACACTTTCATTCCAAAGAACAACCATAAAAAGGCTGTAGCAACCATTGGAACAGTGGTCATTAACCCCGTAGGCATTACCTTATCAATAACAACTTGGAAACCGTTTTGGGCTTCATGTGGTAGGTACACTTTGCCACTAGGAACAACTCCAATCCACATAAGTAAAGTTTTGATAACACTTGTAGCCGTAGCCCAAAAGAACTGGGATAAAGCCGTAAATATCTTTACGATCAATACAACAACTTTGAACAAACAAGCAAAAAAGTAAAAAATACCTTCTAGAAATTCTAATAAATATCCTAATGGCTTCGCTAAAAACTCCATCGTCGCTTTAAATCCATTTACAAGACCATTACCGACCTTACTTAAACCATTTAAAATAGCATCAGTCATGGTCTAGTAACTCCAAGTTAAAACGTCTTTAAACTTAATACAGATAGCAAACGTCAGCATTACAACAAAACATACATATATAGTTGTATCGGAATAATCCAAACATAACTTTAAAACATTGAAAATATCATTAATCGTTAACATACATACACTCCTTACTTTAGGACAGGGTCTCTCGTAAGAAACGGGTCTCTACTCATTACAGGGTCTCTCCCTACAGGTTGCTCTCTTTCTGGAACTCCATCTTTACCTGAAGGTCTATCTCTATCAGGTGTCTTATCTCTACTTGATGGCCCATCTCTATCAGGCGTCTTATCTTTAGAAGGCGTTCCATCTTTATCAGGTGTTTTATCCCTAGAAGGTGTACCATCTTTATCAGGTGTCTTATCCTTACCAGATGGTTTATCACGTTCCGAAGGCTTATCTCTATCAGGCGTCTTATCTTTTTCAGATGGCTTATCCCTATCAGAAGGCTTGTCCTTCTCCATTGGTTTATCCTTCTCAGGCGTTTTATCCTTTTCAGATGGTTTATCCTTCTCAGTAGGTTTATCCTTTTCAGAAGGCTTGTCCTTCTCTGTCGGCTTATCTTTCTCAGACTTATCTTCCTTCTTCATTTCCTTGCCATCTTCATCCTTCCAAGGTTTTGGATCAGGTGCATCAGGAAGAGCATCTGTTGGCACTTTTTCCTCTTTACCTTCTTTAAAATACTCATTCTTATCTTCAAACTTTTGATTTTCATCTTGTGGTCGAATCAAATCAGGTTTTTTCAATTCATCTACTACAACCTCGGTTGTAGGTTTCATTTCATCTAAAATTTCACGTAACGTATCATTTATAGTATTAACGGCATCCTTAATTTGTTTATTAGTGTCAGCAATATCCTTTGTATTTTTTACTATTTCTTTATTAGAATCAGCAATATCTTTCGTATTATTTGCCGTATCTTTACTAGAAGTTTCAATATTTTTTAAAGCATTATTTATATCTTCTAAAGCTTTTTCTAACTTTTCATTACTACCTGTATTACCATTTCCACCATTATTATTTTCTTCTTTTGGTTCTTCTATATCTCCTGATCCAGACGGTTTATCATCGGGAATTTTTTCATTTACACAAATCCCATTGTTTGCTCCGTCTTGGTCTCTAAAGTCATCAGGATTCACATGTTCTTCAGGAAGTTCATAATACTTTGCACCTTCACCCCAATATTGAGTTACTCCAGTACCTTCAGCATTTTTAGGAAATCCTTTAATTTTAAAACGTACATATCCTTTAACTTTACCGTTCACAAACACATAGAAAGCGTACGTACCATTTTCTTTAATGTTAATATCAAATTCATTCTTTTTTTGTGATGGTCTAGTCCATTTCACTAAACCAAAATTAAAGCTACAATCATTCACAAGCATTAATTCGCTCAACTGAAAAGTCACTACATTTTCAGCATCCGTAACTTTCAATGTAAGGCTATAATAACCACCATTTAAGCCCTTATTCTCTATAGACACACCTTTACTACCAACAACTTGATAAGAAGGTGAATCAGCATAAATAGAAGGGTTAAAAGAAACCAACATAACTAATAACGAACAAAGTATAATTGCTATTTTTTTAAACATATTTTCTCTTCCAACTTCTTTTTATCAATCTCTTTAATCTCTTTAACAGTAATAAAAATCGAAACAATACATATACAACTTCCAATCGATAAAAGAGAAATAGCTAATACAGGAAATATAAAATCCAAATAAAAGTCAGCAAAATCTTTTAACATCAAATCACTCCAAATCCAATAAAAAAGGAAAGGGAAAAATACTCCCTTCCCTTATGTTTTATATAGGAAACCTCTTCTACTATTTAACTAATTGTGTTAGATGAAATAATTAACCTGATACGAAAATGCTCTTTAAGTTACGGATAATGAAGAATGCTAACGGGATACCGATTGCGAACGCCGCCGCTAACCATAAACTTTGAGTCCAGTTCCCCGTACTTGTAGCAACATCTGCTAAATCGTAATCAATTTTCACTGCCGGAATTCCTTCACCTAACATTAAATTATTCAATTTTATTTCCTCCATCTCAATCATCTGCATATTGATTTTTATATTTTCTTATTACATAAAACGCAAAAGCACAACCTAAAAGTAAAAGTACATACGGCTTGAAAGTATGCCATGCATAACCAAACTCAGTAAAAATTGTACTCATATTTGATTTTTCTACATTAAAGGTTGCTTCGGGTATCTTATCGCTATGACGGTCAAATAAACCCATACTCATTAACGTACTACTCCTAAAATCTTACCAAGTGTGAACGCTGCAAAACTCGCACCGATCCATAGGTACAAAACTGCATCCGCACTAGCAAATGTATTATAGGCGTAACGAATAACTTGATTAATTGGTAAATCAAAACTCAA
>NZ_CP152430.1 GCF_038971285.1 Bacillus paramycoides | reverse complement strand
TATTCAACATCTCCTTTTTTATTCTTATCAGCAAACCATTTGCCAGCTGTAGGATTAGATACAACACCTGCAGCAATCAAAATGTATAGAATCATATCTACATATTCCTGGTATCGACCTGCATTAAAATGAGGGACAGTATCCATTAATACCATCCCTAAAAGGGCAAACAATGCTACCCATAGTCCATAATTCTTGAATTTCTCTTGCATTGTTATTTCCTCCGTTTCCTTGTATCAGAACGTTTTATTTTTGCTTCGATTTCACTCGCTACACTTTCCAATAACCATGTTGGAATCCATTTATCCCAACCAACACGAACGCAATTAGCTGTGAAACTGTTGAAAATGTGATATGTTAAACCGCCAGTTACCATAAAGAAAAAGAAATCAGGTAATTTAAAGGCAATATCAAACATGTGAGCTAAGCACGGTAATAAAAAAAGCACCACAGTACGTGCGATGCCTTCTACTCCATATGCTGATGAATACGATCCATCTAATTTTGACGCTTTACTTCCTGTAATCCAATCTAAAGCTACTACCATCATCAGAATAAAGATCCATATTAAATTTGTTTTTCCATATACCAGACTTAAGAATGTTCCCACTCCACCACTTACAAGTGAAGCCGCTTTAAATTGTGCTGAATTAAAAACATCGATTATGTTAAGACTTCTGAAAATATCATGAACTCGCTCCAATTGTTCACCTCCTTTTAAATATAAAAAAGACCAGTTAGTTACAGCTGCTCTTTGTTCTCTAAATCCGCTATTCTACTATTTAAATCAACAATTTGTTCTCCTAAATCCGGAATGACTTGCTTTATTTTATTAATTTCGTGTTCATAATCTGGTGTATCTTGTATAGGTGCTGCAAATGCTATTGGCACTTCTGGTTCTTCGAGAGTTGGTGGCTTCTGATTTTTGATATCTTCTAGCTCTTTCTGGATATCAGCTAATTGTTGCTTGATTTTGTCTAACTCTGAAGGTTCTTCTGGCTTGGGTTCTTCAGGTTTTGGTTCTACTGTTTTAACCCATTTACCATCTTGAAATACTGGATTATAGATTAAATCTGGACAAACCTCTAAAGTACAATTCTCAGGGATGTCTGGCTCATAACCTATAACAACATCTTCTTCATATGGCACTTTAATAGTTTCGTACTCTACATGTTCCATTACACAATCATACTTACTGATTGGAAAATCTTCATCCTTTTGAGCAGGCACATAAGTACCGTCCTCTATGGATTGATGAAGTTCACAAAGTTTCTCTTCTATGACAATTTCTTTTTGTTCTTCTCGGAAGAAAGTTTGTTTCTCATAAATCGGTTTCTCTTCAATGGGGATCATCACAGTAAATTTACCTTCCTCGTTATAACAATAACCGTAGTATTTTGCCATATATTCCCCTCCTTAGTTGCAGACATAAGTAGCTAATATTCTATATCTCTTACCCGTTATATCTAGGTGTATTTCTCCGTTGAACCTTATAAGGACCCTAGAAGGGGTACCATCTGTAGCAATTGCATCAAATGTATAAGAATCTACTGGTGTCATATCTGATGGTAAAGTTGTTACAATTGCACTAGTTGAACCCGCGTTTCTCATAAGATCAAGACTTAATGTCACGGTGTTCCCTCTACGAGTAGCTAATTGCGGATTAGAACTACCTGCTGTAGCATCAGCTGTCAAGGTTAGAGCAACTCGTCCATCTTTTACTTTGGTGACAACATCATCATAGTTAGCCATCCTCACCCACGGAGTCCAGCCATTAGTATCCCGTTTTCTGCGTACAAACCGTTCATTCAGAGTGGCATTGAGATAGGTAGCTTCCTGCATAGCATATCCCGCTACACTATGTTGTTGAACTTGTACATAGAATACACCTGACGAGTATGGGGCATTTAGTAATGCATTACCTACGTAGTATCCTGAGGCCTCAATAGTATTCAAATCTGTACCAGTAGTTAAACTGATAGATCATCCGCTAGGTTGTGCAAAATTAGAGTATATTTCAGTTTTCTTTAGGAGGTTGCTATCTGCCTGCATATTAAATATCTTTGTAGATGGGTCATACTCGAATATACCTGCTCTAGCTACATCTGACCATCCATACAGTCTACCTGTCCCGTTAACCCCTAAAGATGCTACTGTAGCAGTGTTACCTACATTAAGGAATCGATGTACCTTCCCTTGTTCTATGCGAAGGTCACCTGTCATAGTACCACCTGTTTTTGGTAATGCTCCCTCAGCCTTTGCGCCCGCCGCAATAATGCCATCAATATCTACACCTTCAAGCTTCTTACCTGCTTCAATCGCTTTTTGGATTACCGGAAATTCATTTGTAGATTTCATCGCATCGTCAGACATTATTGATTCATCTACTGTAAATGCGAATTTACAAGTTTCAATTACTTTGTTATTTGGGAAAGTAAATCTCAATTGTGCAATGACATTACCATAGGCAATCAGAGTTTGTGTACTTAAAACAACGTAGTACTTACCCTGCATTTGATTCACATTCTGCACATCTTGGAATACTCGCTTACAATCAGGCTTTAAAAATGCAATTTGTACACTAGTTGCTGATGAAAAATCTGTCACCACTTTGTCGTGAGTAACATTGATTAATAGTTTGGCAGAGTTTAAATCATTCTGATAAAACCGGATGAGCTTTAGTTCCTCTTCTTTTACGTCGAAATCCTTGTGTTGCATAGTATCAATTGTTATTTCTCTTATTTTAAGTATTTCTGCCAAATCGACTCACCTCTTTTATTGTTGTGACACTTGCGTTGCTTGTTGCTGTAGGTTAGTTAAACAATCAGAACACACATTTAATGTGCCTAACTTATGCAAATGAGCATTCTTTTTGCACAACTCACAAAATGTATCTGTTTTACGCAAATAAACCTGGTCATGATCTGAGAAAATCTCAACTACATCACCAGGTTTAACGCCAATATCGGATAATTTATCTAATGGTACTTTTACTGAACCGTCTTCAGAAATCGTTACTGTTACTCCTAAGTATTGATATGCCATAAATACCTCCTATATTGAAATGTTCATAAATGCCCATCCTTGTGAACCTATGTGAAGATAAGCTCCCCACCCTTTACTTCCGTTCATGTATTTGATAGTCCCTAAAGAGTCCGGACCGCCACCAGCAATATTTACTCCTTGTGTACTTACTTGAGTATTAAACGACACTGACCCACCAGTATTGAATGTTATCTGTTTAAACGAGCGAAAATCTATACCCATTTCACCCGTAATTGTTGTCTTGTTGTCTCCATATAGAAGGGCATCTCCACTTGAATAAAGATTTATTTTGCTTGGATAGTACGGGTCATCTGTAGATGTTACTCCTTTAACTACTCCCATACTTGCCGCATAAGAAGTTCCTAGATTTTGTTGTGAGATTGCAAATGTTCCATCAGAAAATCTACTAGTATTAACATTCTCATGTAGCAGAATTGTAGGCTGCATTCTTCCATCTTTATTCCAGTAGTAACCGAAATACATTCTTGTTAAATTCGATTCCATTAAGCGTATAAATTGTTTTTCGATGTGAACGTAGTTAGATCCACTATCAGTACGCAGTGTAGAACCTTTAATTTCTCCTGCTAAAATCCGTTCTGCTACAATACCTCTGCCTGTGATAGCATTCCTAAAGGTCATTCCTCCATCAGTACTTACACCTAATCCGGCACTATTCAAAACCACAACGTAATTTGGATTGTCCTTGTCCTTCGCAATTAATCCTTGTGGTGTGATATCTAATTCACTTGTTACACCTAAAATCATACTCGTGACGTTCGCAACTTCTGCTGCCATCGCATTGATTGGGAGCTTTTCTCGTCCCTCTATCAAATCATTAATTGTTTTAGCAGCATGATCTAAATTAGATTGATACCTTTTGGTAATGTCTTGGTTTCCAAAGGTTAATTGAACATCTAGTATATTCCCGCGCCAATCACGTAATACACTCCGATTTACAACACGTACTTCTGCATCCAACCCAATTCTTTTATCAATAAGAAATACCCGATCACCAAGTCCACTCTGAGCAATCGGATATTTCTGTTTCGTTAAATCGTGTATATCAGCAGTTACGCTAATTTTTAAACTCTCGTTCACAATCTTTTTTAAACCGCTATCCATTGTTGCAGATAATTTTATGCGGCCGTCTTTTAAAGGTGGAGCGTGACGTACTCCGATTCCAGGAATACTTGCAAGCGGTGATGTTTACTCACGAATTAATTTAGCACCTTGCCATCCGTCCTCTTCTGTGAAATCACCATAACCTTTAGCGTATGTCCAAAATCCTGATGCATCAACTTCTTGAACTATATTAGAAGCATTCAATCTATGGCGGTACATGACGTTTAAGTCAGATCCAATCTGAGGTTCAATGGTAACAACCTTGCCAAGCACCTTAAATTCTACCCCATAACGATTCAATGCATCTTTAAACATTTCAAGTCGGGTAGACCCACCACCAAATCCTTCCCATTGTAACGAATTATAACTTCCGTTTAATTGATAAACATAACCGCTTCCACTAAAAATAGTTGCAAAGCAAGCATTCGCAGTAAAGGATTGATTATATTCTTCATACACACGGCCACTGTCGAAGTCATCATAAAATTTCGGTACTGCTTTAATCTCAGCGGTTAATGTTTGTCCTTCTCCCTGTTTCTTCAGATAAACAACTTTGTATTCCGTTTCATTATCATCGACTAAAGTCCACATTTCTGAGAGTCTATTAAGAAATGTTAAATTCACTTTATTGGGAGGTATCTTTGCAGAAAATACACAATTTCCATTTAACTCTTCTTCAATTAGATAGGTTGTTTGTGTGATATACTCTATATTTTCTAAATCACGTACATACATATCAATTCACCTCACTTGTAGTAAAATCTAAAATCGAATTCTATTGTTGCTGAGGTGCAATTAAACACTTCTAAGGTATTCCACCCTGGTACAAGCTCAATGAAATCCTTCTTTGTATTCCTTAAAAAAGATAACCCGTTCCTACCTATATTGGGACCTGAGTAAATAATGGTGTCTGTAACATATAAAGCTGACGTTATTGTTGCAGTGCTAAGATTAGTATGATTCTTAAGCATAAATCCTGCTGTACTACCAGCTACATCACTAATTGTTATTTTTAATTCTTGTTCAAAAGGATGAACTGGAATGTTACCAAGATTGAAAATTTGAAATCGTTGACCTGCTACAGCTTTGTGTTTATATATCCTTGATGCAGGATCACTGATAATCCCCATACCAGCTCCCCATAATCCACTTCCTGGATTAACTCCATCACGTTGAATATCTGATGATTTACCAATTGATTCAGCAAACGGTAAGTCTGCTGTTTCAAATTCCAATTCACCAAATCCATATTTGAATTGCTGATCTATATCGAATGTAGAGGAGATATTTACTTTATACCGCTTGCCACTAACAATTAGATTATCTCCATTTTGATACTCTAATCGTCGTAATTCGCGAATATAGAAAGGTTCTGTGCTTAGTATCATTTCAAATAGTTTATCTCTCGTTATCGCTACATCTAATAAATCCTGCGCTTTAAAATAAAAAGGTACGGTTATAGTCCGTACCCCATAAGTAGATCCTGTGCTAATTCTTCCGTTCGCTCCCTCTACATCTATATAAGTAGGACGCATTTCAATCGATCCCACCTGGAAGTCTTGCACCTGGACGTTTATGTCAGATAGTTTCATAGTTTGTCCATTTATTCTTGTTATTTGTACGTCCATTAGAAATACCTCCTTACTGTGTTTTCGACTGCATTCCCTTCATTTACATGAGGTCGTACAATACGTCCTACTGTTTCGCCTTCCATAACAACTTGTAGATTATCTAATTTGTCACCTAGATTTTTAACTGCGGCTGCTACTAACCTATTATCATTTTGACTTGCAATATTAGCTGATTGAGAGTTAATCATTGCTTGTTGCCCGAAATCTGATGATGAATTAACGCCTGATACATATGATGGTGCTTTATAACTCCCTGAAATAGAAGGAATTACAGGAGCCACTACATCACCCGGGAGAATATCACCCATCTGAATTGAATCTGTCAAACTTGAAAACCCATCTTTAACAGCCGATGCCATGTCTAATGCAGTACGCACAAGAGGATTTATCATACTATCCATTCCCTGATTTAAACCTTGACCTACGTACACCCCTATATCCCTCATCACACGTGAAGGAGAGTGAATACGGAAAAATCCAGTAATAGTATCTTTTATAGAACGACCAATATTAAACACCTGATCTATCAGTTTATTGGCGTAACTATAAATACCATTAATCATTCCAGATATTATTTGCTGACCAATTGTGAAAAAATAGCCTACAAAACGTTGGACTGTATTTACTGCTTGCCCTAGTACCCATCCAATAGCTGAAACTACATTGTTCATTTTGTTTTGTATTCCGCCTATAATAGCGTCCCAAATTCCAACAAAGAAGTTTTTGAACATACCGCCCCAACTTTGCGCTAGACGGGTTATTGTTTCTAATTTTGAACCGAAGAATACATATAAATCTGCAAGGGCGTCATTCCAAATTTTCTTTATATCTCCCCAAAATTTCCCGAATAACCGACCTATGTCATTTCCGAATTTACCAAGCCACTTTAGGACTCTCCCAGCACCCCATAATTGCAGGTAACCCCAAATTGCTTCTAGTGCTCCGAACCAGATTTCCTTAACCCCATCCCAAACTCCAGCCCAATCGCCAGTAAAAAGAGAAGAAAAAACTTTCACGATTCCGAGTATAACTTTTAGAATTCCTTGTATAAAATCACGTATCGCTTCTAGCGTTCCAATCACGATTTCCTTTATAATCGGCCACGCAAATTGGAAAACTGCGACTATAATTGGCATTACCGATTTTATTATCTCACTCGCTACGGACCAACAATCGGAAAAGGCTTGTTTTATCTGGCTGCCGTTTTCTAGCCAAAACTGGGCTATTTGGGTTCCAATTGCGGTCATGAAGGACCAGATTTCACTTAAAAATTCACTTATCGCTTGCTTGATAGACGATACAGTATTAACAACTGTTGTAACTGTTGCCTGATTCATCCCTAGCGACTTTAATAATGCTGTTCCGTTTTCTTCATCACCTGCGAACAACGCAAAAATGCCTTGCATGAATACTGCAAAGCCTGAAAAAACTTGTTTAATTGTTTCAATTACCCCTCGAACTGTTTCACCAAATGATATGATCGCTCTAGTATTCTCTGGTGACATTCCTAGTGAAGTGAGCATACTAGCTGCACCATCACTATTCCCTTGTAAAACCTGCCAAAACGCTTTAAAAACGGTTATTACGTTATTTACTGCGTTCCTAAATGGTTCTATATTTTTATAAGCATAAGTAAACCCTAAAGCTAAACCTGTTATCGCGGCTGCTAGCGCCCATGCTACAGGACTCGCCATGGCTAACACCATTACTGCCGGTTTAATAATCATCCATAAAGCAGCAAACGCCGCTCTATACCCTTTTAATAATCCCATTCCTGCACCTAATGGCAGCAATAGGAGTGTTAAGGCTGGAACTAACATCATTGTCCCTTGGATGAATTTTGCTAAAGTAGGATGCGCTTCATTAAATGCGATGACCATTTTTGCCATTGTGTTAACAAAATTATAAATAGGTATCATTAAAGCGGCAAATGCATCCCTCATTGGTTGTAATGCTTCAGTAAGTGACTCCATCATGTCTTTATATGCCTTTGCGTATTTAGGGTTCATTTCCATATTAGCTTTATGCAATTTGCCATAAAACATAAATGCTCCAGCACCAACGACTAAAAACGCTTGTCCCATTCCCATAACGGATTGGTTAATAATACGAATTTGATCATTTAACTGCTTCATATTCGCAGTAGGTCCAAGAAATTCTAAAGCTAACTGAGCAGCACTACTTCTATTCGCCAATCGTTCCATTGCATTCGTTGCTGCTAAAGCACCTCTAGAAACGTTGTATAATGGATTACCCATACGTTGTAAGTTACCTTGTAGTTTACTTGATGTTGTAGACATATTATTCAACATACCGATGGTTTGCAAAATACTAGCTTGTTTCATTCTGTCTAGTTTCATAATTTCATCATTCGCGGCTTTTTCTGCTTTACCAATTCTGTTAACTTGAGCAATTAAATCCTGGGCGCTACCAGAGTATGTTGCCATGCTCATAGCAGCATCTAAATAAGCGAGTTTAGTTCGTTTTAGTTCTTCAATATGAGGCTTCATAGCTTCTCGTTGTTCGTATTTCATCTGCCTTAATCGACGACTATATTCACTATTAGCATTCCCCATATTTTCAATGCTACGTCGATATTCTCTGGAGCTTCGACTAGTTGATGTGACAAAATCGTTCATTTCACGACGCATCTGTTGAATCTCACGACGCATTTGATCAGTTTCAGCCCTAAACTGAACAACTAATTCTTCTTGTGTGGCCAAATCTCTCCCTCCTTTCTAATTGAAGTTGAGAGTTTGTAAGAACTGCATATGTTCTTGTGCTTTTTGCATTTTTTCTTCTATCGTTAAATCTTGATTGTTTTCTCCATTCAACTTATTGCGGTCGAATAAATCAGTTGGTTTTAACTTCTTTTTAGGGTCATGATGATAGGCTACACGCATCATCAGTGCGAACACGCTATTTGTTTGCAACTCATCAAGGTGTTGCTCATTCCGACCTATCATCATATTTTCGAATTCACGAGGTGTAAGCTCCATAACCTCGCTAGGCAATAATTTTAAATATCTAAACCCATCTTGTTGAACTTTGTCTAAGTCATCGCGAGTAAATTCTCTTATTCTTCGACCTTCCCGAACATTTCCTCTACCATTTCCATCATCTCTGGGTTCTCCGCTGCTTCTGGATTCTTGGCTAGATACTGCTTCTTCATTTGTTTTCTCAACTTTTTTGTTGTCTTTTGGTAAAAAGTACTTTCTGCTACCACCTCATTTAAAAGTTCTTCAATGAATTCTTGAGAGATTTTCCCCTCTTCAAATTGTTTTTCGATGTTCTCCATGACTTTATCGCGTGTAAACCCTTCTTTTGTATGCATTAATCCAAAGTAGATAGCATCAACGAACAATTCTAAATCTCCTTGCATGCAAGCCATTACAACTTCGTTTGAACCACCCTCATATTTTTTATTTAATTCATAGATGTTTCCAAAAGTAAGTTTTAATTCGTATTCCTTTTTATCGATTTCAAAACGCATTTATATCAATCTCCTTTTAATTGGATGTTATTTTCAAAATTAAAAAGGACGGTAAAAACCGCCCTTTACTGCCCTGCACCTTTAGGGATTTCTGTGAGTGTTTCCGTTCTTACAGATCCGGATAATTTCACTTCCACTGAATAAGAAACAAATTCACCGTTAGATGAAGAACGTTCAAAAGAAGTAATCATATAGTTACCAGCTTCTGCTTCTTTCGTTCTCATATTAATTTCATAAATCTCCATATACTCACCGTTTCTAATAGCGGCCTTAACAGCAGGATAATACGGATCTCCTTCTGCTAACGTACAAGAGAATGAACGAGTTTCTTTTCTTTTTCCATAATCGGAATATGATCTATCTTTGGATTCCGCTTCAATCTCATCAGCTTCAATATTGTGAGAGTCTTCCGTTTGGTCAAATGGTCTAACTAATATGGATTGATTAGTCTGATCCTTTATTTTTGCAGCGATAATAAATTCATCACCACGATACATTTTGTTCTTAACTGTTCCAGCTGTTTCAGCCATATATTTCACGCTCCTTAATTTACATAAGCTTGTTGGTATTCAAAAATCATTGTTAGTTGTGCAGAACCAACTCCACTTGGAGCAGTTGTTACTCTCCGAAAATAAATCGTATCAATCGATTCACTACCATCTTCATTACGAAGTTGTACTGTGTAACCGTTGCTTCTGATTTTATTAGCAACTTTTTCAGCTGCTTGCATTGCCTTATCTGTCGTTACATTAAAAAACCTTACTACCATCGTGTATAGTAAGGTGTAATGATCCTTTGAAGTTTTATCATCATTTATAGATAAAATCGGATAATATACCGATGGAATGACTAGTTCTTCTGGAACTTGATCATGATAAGCGAATGTATTAACAGGTAAACTGGCGTATACAAAACCTTTCATAGAACCATGTATTTGCTCATACATAATTATCTCGCTCCATTCTGTACCCATTGCTTAAATTGGCGGTCAAATGAACGTTGAAACATCCGTTCATAAATAGCAACTGCATTATCCCAATAGGGGCGACCTTCAATAAATTTAGCGGTTAGCATCATTCCAGTTGGTGCGTGTGGATCATATTCAAAATTATGTCCTTCCCATCTACCTGGAACGAATCTTCTTACCTGCTGCCACCCATCATTTTGAAGTTTAGCGTAATCGACATTCGTCCCTATTTCTAAAACTAAACCGCCATCAGAGGAGCGCCATACGTTTCCGTCTCCGCCTTTATCAAACGAATTTAGCAGTCGTCTTGTATCAACAACTGCTAATGAAATGATTTGATTTTGAACCTCTTCTAGAAATTGAAACCCGCTAGCTTCAAGCCATAAAGCAGCGTTCCGATCTAATCCGCTTGCCATACGATTCAACTTTGCACTGAACTCACGGAATCCCCTAGTTGTTATTTGGCTAGCCATGGTTCACTCTTCCTCTCCGCAGTGGCTTTTATATGTGAAACCTCACCAGTAAGTGGATGTACTACTGGAAAGGGATTGCGTATATAGTAAACGACATTAGTATTCTTCTTGATTATCTTGTCATTATGTTTTATATCTGTACTAGGCATAAATAACACTCGTGTATGCTGTTCATTTAACTGGTTCGGCGCAGACTGTATTGCAGTAGGTCTAGCAACTGCCACATTCTCTGCAAAGTAGCAGCTTTGCCCTGCTATATCAGGAGTATCTTTGTATGAATAAACCTCTTCTCCTGGTTGCCCGTACTTCCCAGGCTTTGTTTCCTTCTGCAAATGGTAAATATCACATTCGTGAACAAACATACCTTGAAGAGACATTAAATCGTCCTCATTTTGAATGTGACTTTATTTTTCCCTTTATGATTCATGAATTTCTTCAGGAGATACAAAACAGAAGGTTTCGTTACACTCGCGCTATCCTTTGTATAGGAGTAATCACCGCCACCGATGCTTTCAGACTTAATCCCCTTCATGGCGTTTGTATCACTGTTTATTGAAGCATAATACTGCGCTAACTTCTTACACGCTAACTTTACTTCTGCTGGAACCTCAGGATATTTCGTCTTATCACTAAAATCTATTTTAGAGAGATTATAAATCTCTGTATCTGCCTCAAGTATGTCCTGCTCCAATAGAGGAACAGGACGTTTCTTGACTTCAGGCAATACAGTGTAATCTATTAATTCTTGAGCAGTAATAAGTGGCATACTTATCACTCCTCTCCTTTAGATTTGATACCTTCTTTTCGAACTTCAAATTGTTCATTACCATTTAGATAATCATAGGTTTTCTTTGTAACCTTCTCTTCTTGGTCCAATAAAAAAAGACGTTCATGGACGTCATATGTTTTACCAACAATTAATTTAGCATAGTAGTTCAAAAGTCATCACTCCTTAACTTTGATAACTTTCGCTACTGCATCTTCCTCTTCAAATTTAGCATCCACTTTAGCAGTTAAAACAATAATGAACTTACGAGAACGGATATCTTTATCTACTTCAATTCGGATATTTCGGCTCATACCAACTACAATATTTTTAGGATGAGTTAATAGAATGTCAGATACAGTATTTGTTTCATCAGTGTATGGTTGTAACATAGCAATACCATCTACAGGAACACCGTACGCTGTAGCTAAACCGCCTTGGAGTGAGAAGTCACCAAGGTTTGTTTGTCGTGCTGCAACTTGGTCTTTCCATTCAACTTCTAATCCATGTGAAGTATAGAACTTCCAATCTTTAGGGTTGCGAAGGTATTTCGCAGGAACAGCTTTATAAGCTTTCTTAAATACATCTTTAGAGAATGCGCCAGCCGCATGATCAATTACATGTGAAGTCGCTTGTTTACGTAAGCCATCTAGTAATGTTAAATACGTATCAGCAGAGGATTTGTCACCATTAATAATTAATTCTTCGATATCCAACGCCGCGCGCTCTGCGATCATCTGCATAATCGTATTTTGTAAGTTATTACCTTCAATATTATTTTCTAATGTGTCATAAGTAATATGCACTTCAGCGATTACTTCTTTTGCATTTAATGTGACTGTGCTAGTTGTTGGAGCAGAACGATCAGAATCTTTTAATGGTGTTCCTTCTACACCTGGACGTAGAATACGAGAACCAAAGCCGATTTTTTCAATTTTACGTGTATCTGAAGCCATTTGAACAAATCGAGAATCCTTTAAAATTGTAGGGGCACTTTGCACCATACGTAAGAATGTATCAGCTTGCTCAGGGTTCATTAAACCACCACTAGCTAATGTAGCAAGAGTTACGTCGGCTTTTTCAATAATTGTTTTGTTATTAAGTGTCATATATGTTTTCCTCCTTCAGGCTTACAGTAAGCCAGTCCATACAGATTTTTTAACTTCTGTTTTCTCAACAACATCAGTATCTTGTTGATTACTAATACCTTGAGATTTCTTTAACGCTTCAATTTCTTCACGTAATGGAGCAGTAGCAGCTTCTACAGCTTTCTCTACCTTGATATCCTCTTCTGTTTTTTCCTCATCAAGATTAAGGTGTTTCTTAACAGAATCTAATTCTTCCTTGATTGGGCCTACAGCCTTTTCTACTGCTGAAGTTAATGTCTTTTCAAATTGTTCTTGGTTAAAATCCATATTGTTTCCCTCACTTCCTGCGCCTTCCTGTGACGGTGTGACGCGTGTTTTTAGATTTGTTAATGAATTAATAGCCGCATCGATATCAGCCATATTGGGAGCGCTAATTTTCTTCCCAGCTTTTTCTACCACTGAAAGAAATGTTTCCTCTTCTTTAGCAACTTCAGCTTGCTTTTGTCCATTAAAAAATCCCTTCAATAATTGAAAAAGGGATTCTTTCTGCTTCTCTTCAGTTTTCGTTACTTCTTCCTCAATCACTTCTGTTTCAGCGACTCCTGCAAGAGAATAACCTTGGAATTCCCCCTTCTTAACAGCTTCCCATGTTTCCTCATCTGCTTTCGTAGCGAGAATCCATGTACCTTTCTTTACAGGTTCGCCATTAAGCTCCATATCAGCAGGGGCAATATATGATTCAACAACTTCTCCAACTCCTACTACAAAGTCGTGATTCTTATCGATTTGGCGGTACTTGAGCATAAACTCATGTGCTGCCTTTTCAATTGTCTTAGCATCTGCAAAATCTCCATGAGCATCGATTGTATCTGGCTCATATACAATCCCATAGACAAGACGTTCTGCTTCATCATCAGACTTAATAACCTTCACAGGCTTCTCGAAGTTTGGTTGTTCTTCTGATTTCGTTAAAAAGAACTTGCGTTGGTTTGCTCCATTCTCTACATAAGAGACATGTGAAACCTGCAAGTTCTTCAGCTTACGTTTTTTCATTTGTTCACCTCCTTTCAAATATGAATCAGCTTAATTTTAGAAGTTTTCATTTCTTGCTCAACTCCTTTAAAGTTTCTTCCCTAATCTTCTGCTTCTCTTCTTCAGAAAGGCCTAGTATATTGTTATCGACTGCAGGAGACATAACGCATTTGCAACGTACTCTTTCTTTAGCAGATAAGGAGCTATCGCGCGGAAACATACATCTCTCACCAGATCCAGGTAGCTCAAACTCTTCCTCTACCGGAACCGTTGTACCGTCATACGCCACGTGATTATCACGAGGTTGGTTATTCTTTGTACCGCTATGACGCCACCTCTTACCCGTAACCGCGGGAGATTGGCGATAAGATTCAAATTGAGAAGCAGAGCATGCTGCGAGCACTTCTGTCTGCGCTGTAGTCTTCGCTCTTTTACGGTCGAATTCCGGAAGCTTTGCAAGCTCTCTTGCAATCTCCTTAATTCCTTTCCCATTCTCCAATCCATCGTTTAAAATACGTTCTACTGCTTTATGAGAGTTAATCTTCATGATCTTACCTAATTCATCCGACCAACTATCAATCCATTTTGTGGTGCGTTTTGAGAAGATATTAAACTGAATATCCGGGTCAATTGCATCCATAAAAGCCTTCGTCATATCTTTCATCGTGTAATCAAGAAACTTCCTCGCTGCTTTGCTCAAGCTCTCGGCAAAGGTATCCGCTCCAAATAGGCTACCAGTAACAAAGTCGATAATATCCTTTATCTTGATACCCTTCTCCACAGCATCCTTTTTCGTATAGTTTTTAATTCCATCGATAAAGTATTTCTTCTGCTTACGAAGCAGTTTAGCAATTTCTTTTTCAAATTCCTCAACGTATCCCGGTAACATGTCCAGCACTTCTAAATCAGCAGGTAATGCAGCAGTGAAATCGTCAGTATCAGCCTTTTCAATCCACTCATTTAATGAATCTAGCAACTTATCAATCTTCTGCATTTTGCATCGACTCCAATAAGTCACGTAGGTCTTTCATTACATTGACTAAATCCTCGTTTGAATTATTGTCAGCTGACTTTTGCAAGGTTTCGCTTAATCCCTTCTGCCAACCACTTACCTTACGATGTCTTTCTAATACTAAAGCTACAGGCTCATTTGCTTCTGGCATATCGTAATCTAAGAACTCTTTGTTTAGCATATTACTAGCGATATTACGTACATCTTGGAAGGTTAAACCGCCCTTATCAGCCAATACTTCAATGGTTTTAACCATATCTTCAGTGTTACTGATTTCTGATTTACGTAGATTCACATATACGTGTTTTAATCCATACGGGAGAAGCAGTACATTGTTAATAATGAATTCTAAAGCACTACGCTCTGGTTCAAATACCTGCTCCTCTGTAATCTCTCGTACAGACTCAGCAGTTGCTCTGTTAAAGTCACGAATATACCCTACATACACATCTGGTAAACGGAATGCTGATTGTACCTTCTGACGTGACTTCTCGTCATACTCAAGGAACAGAGCATCATTTTGCAGAATATCTGCTAGTGACTTTAATTCAATGTCTACATTAGGTGGTGTATCGCCTACAACACCTTCTTCAGCACTTTCTACTTGTAACAAAAGATATTTATGCTGATTATCCTCACCTTCAACATTCGAAACATAATCAGCTATGGCTGCTTCACTATCGTCTGATAAAATCCCATTCTTCAATAAGATAGCCATTGGAATATGACGCCCTTGTTTGAAATAGCGTAGGTTTAACTCTTCCGCTTTCCTCGCACCTACCATGTGAACGACATGCGATACCCAACGTGGAATGCCATAAGGACCATTCCCAATCTTCAAATGCAGGACCTCAGTAGCATTTTTCTCTCCTAATGAAACATCGGAAAACTCACCCGTCTCTTTATTTAAGAAACGCGGATCACCAAACTCTTTAAAGTAAGTATCTACCGCTCCGACTCGTTGTACATAGCGACGAAATATCTTCTTACGTTTAATTTCTTTTCCGTTTACTAAGTACGTTACGTCTTGAGGTTTATTATCCTTACGGGTCACTCGCATGTACTGCGGTAACATATTTATTAATTCAGCAGGCTTCCCCTCTAAATTTCGAATCACTTCAATATAACCATTGCCAGTCGTCTCTTTATCATCAATAGCCGTTTCAAGAATCTCTTTGAATGGCTTGTCGAAACTAAATAAAGGTATGATTTCTGTATCAACTAGAGTCCACTCTGCCTTCATTTCAGGAGTTTCCTTGTCATCCTCTTGTTTATACTTCATTTCATGACCAAACCCAGCTATATTACGCTTGTAGGCATCAATGCATTGTCCGAGAATTGTGCTATTCTCTCTAATCTGCTGCAGGTCTTCTATTCTATAAGGTGGTTCAATAATGCCATTTACAGCGTACTTTTCGTTCTCACTTTCTTGCTGTCGTGACAACACTTGAGTATTTGTTCCTGCCGCCTTAATTACCTTTGCACTAACTTGTCTTTTCTTCGTCATAAAGCTGCTTCACCTCTTTTCTTTTTCTTCTTTTTACGTAATCCATAAATAACTGTATTAACAAAGTATCTTGTTTCATCCATATGGTGATCATTCTCTTTCAGTGGCTTATCTTCACCGCGTTCTACAGATTTCTCATCCCATATATAAGAAGCAAATTCTTTAAATGTTTCATTGCAACAGTCGTTAAAATAAATAATGCCCGTGTTAAGCGCAACACCGACATTACCAATGCCCTCTTTAACATTATTTCGGGCCTTATATACTTTTCGTTTATTTCTACCTAATAAAGCTATAAATGAAGCGGCGGACGGATCAACTACAGTACCACGGATTGGCAAATCCCCTACGAATTTTTCAAAGTCCTCGTAGTATTCCTGGTCAGTTTTCTGCTTTTCGGTTTCTCTACCGCTATAACGGTACTCTTTCACCTTGTACCATACTTCTTCGCCTTTTTCGATGCACTTGCCCCATAAGCCGTATACCATAGCATTCTGCGTACCATAGTCACAAGAGACAAAGTATTCAACATATTCCCTTTCAATAGTAGGAGCTTTATGCTTATCCTCATCAAACATATCGAATATAAGACCCGAAGCAGCTGCCCAAAGTCCTAATATATATCGCTTGAAGAAAACGCCGCTATACATCTTGTAATAACGTTTTTTTACTTTTTTAGACAAAGATAAGTTATCATCCATAGTAAAGCGAATGTGTAGCAAGTTCTTTTCTTTCGCTTTATCTAGCCACTCTGTTTTAAACCAATGATACGGACCACCAGGGTTACAGTTAAACCAGACTTTTGATCCTTCTACGGAACAACGTCCAGTCGCTTGGTTAACAAATGAACGAACCATAAGCACTACTTCATCAAAGAAACATCCGGCTAAAGTAATACCTTGTATAAGATCCTGCGACGCTTCATCTTTACCACCAAAGATATAAAAAAAGTTTGTTACACCATCTTTAGTAATGGTAAGCATATTTTCACTTCTATGATCCTTAACCTTATACCCACGAGACTTTAGCATCTTTTTAAGCGGCGTTATAACGTTACGACGGTGTGAACCAATTGTTTTACCACACATACCGAAGTTCTCACCTTCGAATGATTCCATTGCCCACATAACATAGGAAAGGCCCATTGATACTGTTTTCCCAGCACGAATAGAGCCATCGCAAATAATCCCGTCATAATTTTTAACGGGACTGTTAGGCTTCCACCAGGTCAATACTTTTAGCTGCTTCTTGGAGAATGGCTTAAACTTGAATGGAGCGGGTTTCTTTTTACGCTTGGGAATCGTCGTCATGGTCATCCCACACTTCCTCTACCTTACCTTCTAGCGCCTCTTTGAAACCATCATCTTCGTATTCTTCACCATCTTCGCCTTGAATACGAGCGGTATCGGCTTTTGTTTTCTCGATGTTAGTTTTCATCTGTTCTAGTTTCAATCGTCTCTCATCATCAACATTAGCTAACTTGTTGAATCGCTCAATCATAGCAGATAATGATGTCATTGCCCGTGAGTAAGCAGTAAGTAAGTTCGCTTGCTTATCCCACGCAAACTGAACCATGTAAGCTTCTCCACCTTCAGACTCGCTAATAATCTCCTTCGACATATCGTCTTTATCACGAACATGCATGATGCGTTGCGAATTAAGAATGTTGAAGTATTGCAGTTGAATAGAGTGGAATAGCATATCTAATTCAGTATGGTTTTGTATTTCATCTAGCAATTCCATCGCACGTGGATCATCGTTAGGAATTATCTTTCTGAATAATCCATGTGTCATAGCGTTATGGTTCCCTTTTGGTGGGCCATGTCCTACAGCGTTCTTATTACCCCATTTAGGATTCCTGTTGCCCGAATTACCCACTGCATTCTTATTACCGATGGGTGCACCTGTTTTTTTGGTTTGGGTGCATCCTTTTTCATCTTTTGGGTGCACCCCTTTTCGATTCCAACCATGCCTTTTTCTCCAGGACTTAATTGTATTAATACTGACCTCGTATTTCTCAGCCAGTTCTTTATACTTCATACCTTGCATGTAATCTTCTTGAGCTAACTCGTGTTTTTGTTTCACTCCATATCACCCACCACCTTCTGTATAATAGGAAGAAACTCGTTCATTTCTCCCTTCGAATAACTTTTTTACAAAGAAAAAAGACCTTGTAAATTACAAAGTCTTTTTCTTCTATATAAACTTACAACTTTCATATTAGAATTAGTTAAATCCCTCCACCAGGCTCTGTGTTAGCAGGTGCTCCTCCATGATCTCCATGTGATTCTAACTTGGGTGCAGGTGTATCTCCTACGTTATAAGCTGGTGCTCCTGTATTTCCATGTGCGAAACTCGGAGACCATGTATCTCCCTTATTGTAAGCAGGCGCCCCTCCTGTATGCCCATGTGCATAACTTGGAGACCATCCCTCTCCATGAGTATAAGATGGTGCTCCTCCATGATTTCCATGTGCATATGCTGGGGTTCCTCCATGATCTCCTACAGAGTCAGCTTTAACAATTCCTCCGCCATTTCCATGAGTAACACCAAAAATTCCAAATCCTAAAACAGATAAACTTATAACTGCTGTACCAATTTTCCTTTTCATAATCGCTCTCCTCTATGTGTATTTCATGTAAATTGAAATGAACATATTCTGGATATCCGTCATGATGAAAATTCGACTCATTTCATTACCATATATTTATACTTCTATGTATTTTTTTGTAAAACCTTCTTGAAATCTGAAGGAAATGGTTATTTTTTGTAATTTTTTAAATATAGTAACAAATTATCCCCTTTATAAATTAGGATTCGTCGCCTAGCCATATTCACCACCTTGCGGTAATCCCTAAATTAGTCTTGAAATTCTCTAAAACTCGTATTATTATATTTTTGTGTTTTTCTCAGTTCCCAAGCCGAGAATACATCATCACTTCTGAAAAGGACCCGAACTCCAGCGGGTTTTTTTTAGTTACTTGAATTCATTTTCGAATCATTGTATTATATTTTCGGGTCTTGCTCCATAAATCATTATCAGGAGAATCTGCAGGTTTGCAGGTTCTTTTTTGTTAAATAAAAAAGCAGCGGATTCGCTACTTTAAAGTAAATTAAACTATTCCCTTTTCTTTTGCTATTTCGTACAAAACAGTACGACTAACTCCAGTTTCATTACATATCTTCTTTACGGTATAACCGTTATTCTTACGATTTTTAAATAATTCCAAAGCTTGTTTCATACTTTCATTTGTCTCTGTGTATTTCTTTGGTTTCCCTTTATATACACCGCGTTCTTTTGCCTTTTCGATTCCCAACCTTTGCAATTCCTTATGCTTAACCCTATTAACGCCATGTATTTTCCCATGGCATTCAAGGCATAACATAACCAAATTGCTAATTCGATTTGTTCCACCTTTTGCTAATGGAACTATATGGTGTATATCTAAATCATTTGTTTCTCCGCAATTTGCACACTCTTTAGGTAACACCTTTAAGTAATACGTACGATTCTTTTCGAATTCCTCTCTACTATTCATTTTTACCCTCCTCAGCATTTAAAGCCGATTGTTTAGAATCATGTTCTTTTATATACCTATAAAGGGTTGCACGAGCTACATCGAACATCTCACATACTTCTACTTTTGTTTTACCAGAAGCAAGCATTTCCATCATACCTTGTATTTGTTGAAGAGTATGAGCTTTCTTTCTTCCGCCTTCTCTTCCTCTTGCTTTAGCAGCAGCTACACCACTAATAACACGCTCATTAATTACTTCGCGTTCCATTTCTGCCATAGCGCCAAATATATGAAATAGGAATCTTCCCATTGTTGTAGATGTATCAATTCCGTCTTTAATAGAAACAAAGTGAATACCCTTTTCATTGAATTCTTGAAGTAAATTAACAAGCTGATGCATTGTTCTTCCTAGACGATCTAATTTATAAACAACTAATGTATCATCCTTACGCAGTTTACTAAGAAGCAGTTGAAGTTCTTTCCTATCCTTCTTCGCACCACTTTCTTTTTCAGTTATAATTTCCTCGCAACCGTATCGCTTCAACTCATCCAACTGCATATCTAAATTTTGCTTTTTAGTTGATACCCTCGCATAACCAAATATCATTCCCCGTCACCCTCTACGTTTGATAGGTTAATTGTATCAATTCCCTGTATCAAATTCAATTGTTTTTGATACATAGTTTTGATACATTTAAATCATTGATATTTGGTTAATCTTTATTATGTCTCAAAATCAAATGTTTTTGAGACGTATAATCACCACTATTTATTTAATTCCTTTTTGTGCTACTCTACCGAATTTCAAATGTATATAGAAATGTAGACCAAAACCCTACGACTAATGCGCCTATCTCTTTAGAAAGGGGGTATGAAAATGAAACTTAAAAAGACAGAATTAGAAAACGGAACTAAGATTTCAGAACGAGAATTCTACTTCACTGGATTCATCTTCGCCATCGTCGATTTAATCCGAGCGCTCCATGAAGCAGGAATCATTTGATTCTTGCTTTTCTCGTTCGTTGTGTTCGTTTGTTTTGTTTAAATGGGTTAATCTATTAATTCTATCAAATTCACTAATTTAACTATTACATATTATTATTCAATTCATATACTATAGTAGATTGCTAGAAAGGAGGCGTAGTCATGACAAGTTGCGTTCTATTCGTAAATGGCCAACCTTTTTTAGTTCTCTCAGTTGCTGGAATTGAAATTGCTAGATTAGAGGTTTCTCTTCAAGTAGCATTAGCTCTAAGAGTGCTTGGAATACCAATCTGTGATTAATTACCACATCCAAAAAAGAGGGCATTAGCTCTCTTTTTTATTTCCCTTTTATCTCTTAACGAATAAGACCAGAAAACTCTTGAACAAAAAAAGAGCGCTTTTCTTCAAAGCACTCTTTCCAAGGACTTTACCAATCTCGACGATCATCACGATCATGATCACGATCGCGGTCATGATTACGTCTACGACGACACTCATCACAATCACAATCACGTCTACAATGACAGTCGTTAAAATCGTTTCTTCTGCGTCTACGACCGCATCCGCAAAATACTAAATCATCCCAAAAGCTATTACAACCTCGAGAATGTCCAAAATTATTATTCCATCCCATAGATATGATTCCCTCCTCTAAAAATAGAATTCATCATATTCTATGATTAAAAGGTAGAAATAGTTTGTTTGCTAGTCTATGTTTTGTGTTTTTGATTAATAATATTTCAATTCGCAAGTCTATCTCACCCCTTATCTTTCCTTAACAGCAAACAAGACGCCACCCAGATCACGGCAACGCCTGCGATAATTGCTATTGGTTTAATCATTAACAAGTATATCCGGCCCCTTTTTCAACATATACGAGAAACCCGAAATAAATACGACACTAAATATAATAATAGAAGACCACATATTAAAATGATATTCTTTACCTGCAACTAAATTATATATGTTATGGACCAAGAAATTAGCACCTATGATAATCCCACCCAAAAATGCACTAATTAATATGCTCATTAAATAAAATTTAAGCTTCTGAAACATTTTTCCTCTACTCCTTTTCTAAAATAAATTTTATTTGAGTTTCTTTAGAAAATTATACCATTTATTTTTCAGGTATTATTAAACCCATAGTTAAATTAAGGTTATTTTAAGGATATGTTTTCTATCAAAATGTCCATTTTGTTCAACTTCACGTTTAATGTGTAATTTCTATATAACAAAGAAAAAAACACCCGTTATGGATGCTCCTAAATTTTCTCTATAATATAAACCATTGTTTTTTTTGATGGCGCACAATATGACTGGTTCTCATTTTTGTGAATAAATATCTCATACTTACCCATAACTTTGAATCTTTCTATTTCAGATTCATTAAATTCAGATACGGAATCACACAAGATTGTTATGTCATTACCAACATTGCATAACAAATCATAAATTTGTCTTTCAGTATATATTTCCCCTACTGTTAACTCTTCTAATACTTCTATATACATCATTATTACTCCACCTCTCCCGACTTATTTATTCTACAAAAACCATAATTATCCTTTTTTGTAGATAAAATAAAAAAGCCACCACCGAAGTGACAGCTTTCTTTCAAGGGGATGGAAGAGAGAAAACAAATGGCAAAAGTTTCTCTTAGATCAAGGCTGAGTACTCTCAACCTTCTCCAAGCCACCGCATCATGTGATTTTTTAGCTCTTATTAGCTACGCGCTTTACGTTCGGTGACTAGGAGAAGAGCAAGAGCTTCCTATATCTCTTTCAGCACTCATATGTTGCTTCTCTTCTCGTTTAAACTCCGTAGAGTTGGCTAATACTTCAGCTACCGCCTTTGCAAGCCAATATCGAATTATAAAGGATTTATATCAAGACGTATGTGTTTCTTCCGACGCCTTGTTTGAACCAATACACTAGAGGGACGGAAGGGGGAATGTTTCCGCTGTATTGGCTCAAACAAAGAGCGGAACTCTTTGCCCTCGTTTTGGTCATTAATAAGAATCGTGAGTAATTACTAATGTACGAGATCACGTATACTGTTTTAGATTTTTAGAATGCAAGTGTCACTCAATCATGAGCAACCACCCCCATTCCATTTTCAAGAACCGACATATTAGAGAGTAATAGACTTATATTTATTATCAACCCAGAGGACGCATTCCGAGCTGATTGATAAATACAATAGAAATTTGGAGAACTCTTATCTCCTTGCCCCGCATTGAACCTCCCCGCAAACGAGTGCATCATGTTATCGCCTACTTACATTTCAGCTAAATAACACTTTACGGAGATCCTCGAGTGCATTCATTTCTGGTGGAATGCTAGCACCAGAAGGGATTGTGTTCCCCTTCTGATACTAACTTTACCGTTGATTCGACAATCAAAGTTCTCTAAAAACCTCTCTAATTTTGTCCCATTTTTCTCCCACTTTTCTGTTTTAAATCATCCCTAGTGATGTAGCAATTAAGCGTAATGCTGTTCTCTTTTTCGCATAGTACGCATTTTTGTACAATCCGATTTCCTCATATATAACCTCATCTTTTAATCTTTTGTTACTTAGATACTTCTTCTTGATGATCTCGCTCTCGTCTTCATCTAAACAATACGTTAGTGCCTTATCTATTTGTTTAAACTTCATATCACTTATCTTTCTCGTATCTCTAATTTCAGGGAATAAGCTGATTCCTTCCAGTCTGTTTTCCTGCTGATTCTCCATTCTAATTTTTAAAGCGCGATACTCTTTCAGTACCTTAATTACCTCTTTTTCAATTGTCTTTTGCGTCTTGTCGTCGATTTCTGGAAAGAATGCTAATTGCTCCATCTGTAATCCCCCTATTTCTGAATTTGTCTTTTTACATTCACGTAAGGTACGTGAAATTTTACTATCTCTTTGTTGAATAAGGGAAACATGCTTAGTAAAGTAGCCCCCACCATCCACTCTGCATGGTTCCGTTATCCATTAAGCCTTTAATAATTTACGTGTCTTGCTAGCCATCTTCTCCTTCGCTGCTTCAATGTTATTTGCTACTTTCTTATGGTCCTGATCAAACTGAATCATCCCATCAAACATAACTGAAGTTATTGCTTCATCAATGTATTGCAAGTAATCCACCGGCGCTCGCTCCGTCTGTTCTACTAAGTATCCATAAATATCAAAGTCTGCTCTAGGTATCGACTTCTTACCTTTTGGCTGTTGCGACATCCTTACGTAAGATTGAATGACTGATAGTGGTACCACGAATACTGACTTGTCCTTGCTGAATTCAATAAGGAAGAAACAAATTGCTCCCATCTTCTCTGCCTTCTCCAGATAATCCAATTGGTGCTGCGCAATGTTCTTTAGATCAAATCGTCCAGCATTCTCTGTAGATTTCGCTTCAAATGCTATAGCTCGTCCTTTATACACGCCGTCATAGTCTACTGTACTTTTAGCTTCATAGAATCCATTTAATACTCGTCCACCTGCACTCTTTAACACCTTCACAGGAGTTGCACGCTTGTTTATAAGCGCCACTCCCTCACGTTGATACATTTCATTCGATAGATTGATAAGCTTTTCAAAAGCCATTCCACGGTTGCCTTGTCCCATTTTTATTCCTCGCTTTCTATTAAAAGAATTATTTTATTAAGTTTCTATAAAATGGTAATTAATATATAATTAAACTATTCAAATATTAGGTGGTGATGCAAATGACTGAAACAATCCGAATTGCCCTTTTCACTCTTGTAGGAATAAGTGCCATATTTTCTGTAATTAAAGAATTTCAAAAACCAGAAAAAAGAAAGTTTTGGATTACATTCGAAACTTTAATTCTAATTGGGGCAGCCTGGATGTTAATAGGGCTTCTCATGTAACCTACATAATTAGTGCACCCCTCTGAATAAAACTCAATATTCCGTCAATACTGTATGTGACATCAGATTTTCTCCTTGTTCCCCCTTGGAGATAAGCAGTTAGTTTTGGCTAACTGCTTCTTTATTTATAACAAAGATAAAATTATTTAAAATAATTCTTCTTTATTTCTCAATATAAGGAGCCTTGGATTTTCATTAACACTCCTGTAGTATATAAACAAAGAGTAAGGTAAGAGTTACTCTTTGCCATTTTAGAAGGGGTTCTGTTGGAGACAACAGCACCTTTTTTCATATAGAGATTGTTTTGTTTAATTTTTCACCATTAGACACAAAAAATATCTTATAATCGTTATATACTAAATTAAATTACGAGGTTAGGAGCAGATCAAATGCCAGTTACACTAGAACTTATTCTTTTCATTCTCATAGCAATTAGTGCTGTTGGCTATTTAGTAAAAGAATTTCAAAAAACTAGGAAAAGAACACTTGGAATTTCACTAGAATTCTTGGTTCTTTTCTGGTCAATATGGAGAATATCGACTATCATAATCTAATTTGTAAAACATGAATTCCTTCGAATAAAACCCAACATTATGTCCATAATGTTGATAGGCTGTATGCCAAAATCCATTTAATTTTCTCTGTATCTCCTTGTATTGAGCAGTTAGCTTTTGCTAGCTGCTCTTTGTTTATAAAAAAGCACTCAATTGACAAGAAACACATATAATATTCTGTGTTCCTTTCTGTATAAAATAAGTTAGTCTTTACAAGAGGATGATCTCGTCACGAGAGCACTTTATTAAGTGCTCTTTTCGTATTTAAAATACATACAAAATAAAAATTTTACCATGAAGATAATTATTAAATATTTTATACCCATACATTATAATTGGATAGGTATTGTGTATTGGCATTAAGAGGAGCGACCTGATTAAGGGCTTCTCTTTTTTTATAAAATAGCATTATTGCAATCTCCCTCTGTATATCTTCTTGATCTGCGCTTCAGTGAATCCCACGTACACCGCAAATACTTCAGGGAACTGACTTAAACACATATCAATAATCGTGTTGTCTGTCGTTCTAATATAAAAATACTTAACTTCACCCATATAATCGTTGTGTAGGTAATAACTCTTAATCTCGTGATGGTAGTTATTAGCTTCCAGTACTTCATACAGCTTAATTTTCGTTTCATCCATATCAAACATAGATAACTGTCCCATCCACTTAACAACTCCTTACGTATTAAATGACATTTTATTTTTTATCCTCGTACTCGATCTCCATAAATTCAGCTAAATCAATTTCTTTCATTATCAATTCTTCTAGAAAGTAAAATGCCTCTTGTTCTCCTTCATTTTCTTTTACATTTTGGAATTGTAATTTTTTCACTTCATCCAATTCAAATTTTACTTTTGCTTCTATAACCATCATTCATCCCCCTCAGCTATGCAAATAGCGTTTTGTATAAGATAATAGCTCCAGATTAATTGGACGCATTTACCAATCCATTCACCGCTAAATCCATGTTAAAATCTCTTGTGAGTACGACATAACTCAATTTTATGAAGCCCTGTAACATTTTTTACGGGGCTTCTTTTTTTTACAAGTCATTAGTTAACTGTGCTGACTACCTTGATTTACAAAATTACTTTTTGTTCACTTTTTGATACATTTATGAAACATTCATATGTTATCTTCAGTACGTTCTTTTCTCTTTATAATGCCGTGTGAGATATACTCAGACTTGAAGCCCTAGACCCCTAATCCTAGGGCTTCTTCATTTATTATTTAAATTTCATAAAACCTCTCTTTACCTAAATAGGTTCAAAATTATCTATTTAGCATATATAATACTTTTAGCAATTTAAATTCTATACATAAGTAATGGAGGCATTAAAATGGGGAATGTCCCAAATTTATCACCTCAACAATCAATCTCAAAAAAACAAATTAATTCTAATAAGAATCAACAAACGAATAAAAAGCTAAGACGTCGTCTTTTATTAGCGCTTGCTTTTATGCTACCTATGGTTATTTCCATTCAAATCTGCATTTATAAGCAAGAACAAATAATTCAAGAAAAACAAATTACACTTAATAAAGAAAAGAAAAGATTATCTGAAGTAGAACTTATAGGACACTATTTTGAAAACGATATTAAAACTTTAACAGAGAGTGAAGAAGGTATTTTAAAGTTCGCAAGGAAATTGTATGGATTCTCCAGACCTGATGAAACTATATTTCAAATAACTGAATAACTTTTCAATTCTTTTTTCCGGTTCTTCAACTCTTCCAAAGAACGCTTTGTCTTACGTTTTTCGCTATCCAATCCAACCAAGTGATATTCCAACTTACGAATCTCCCTCTCTACTACATCAAGTTCACTTTGCACCTGCACCACGGTTTCTTTTTTCATTACTTACCTCCCGCTCTGCTTCTTGCTTTCTATAAAAATTCTTAATTGCTTGTTCCCAATACGTGTAATTACAACTTGTTACGGCCATTACTCTTCCACTCCTTTCAATAACTTTCTTAGTTCCTCACATGACCCTTCATATAAATCACGGCCATCAGGTAATTTAAATACATGCCTATCAATCAAGCGTTCTATTAGCCTGTCTTGCTCGTTCATATTTACTCCTAACTGATTTGTTTCTTCTCATACTTACGTGGCGGCTTTGTCGCTGCTTCGTATGGATCCATCTTCCTTTTAACTCTCTGGTAAAAGGTCTTATTACTAATCCCATTCGATTCCGCTAAAGGAATGTACTTTTCGAATCCTTTTGGCGTGGTAGCTGCTTCGTATGGCGTCATGCCGTTACGTTTTCGTCTATAAAAGGTGGATTCGCTAATGCCATTTTTCTCAGCTAATCTCAGTAACTTTTTATTCTTTTCATTTCCTTCCCAGCTTGTACTGACTGGTGTCGTTATAGCGCGCTCCAAACTCCAATGTAGCTCTCCCATTCGTTGATCTACGTTCTTCTTGCTAACGCCAATTTCAGCAGCCTTTGCATAATCTTTTAATGTTGGCTTCTCCATTTGCTCCCTCCTAATCCAGTGACATAATTTCATCTCGTGTACGATTAGAAATAGTTATTCTAATCTTCTGAATACCTTTACCATGTTCTTTCACCGCCATGCTCCATGCTTCGTCTTCTGTTTCAACATCGAACCAATCTATTTTTTGTCGCTCATCCTGGTCATAAAAGTGAACTTCATACGTTATGACGCTATGCTGTAAGAACCTACCAGCCGTGCTTGTTGCTGCGTAATCAAAACTTCCCACAACATCCTCAAGTGTTAACTGTTTCATGCCCCTAACCCCATCGGACGAGATTTGATTTTATTCTTATCAGCCTGATCCATAATCAATGCTGCGATTCCTAATTGGTGTCTTCCTAACTCTTTTGCGATTTCAAGGATTCCTTTGCCTTCCTTCCACATTTCTTGTAATCGAATTACTTCGCTTTCATCAAATACCAGATCCAACTCTTCTAGAGCGATATATAAGTTACGACGCGATTTCTTCATGTACTTTCCCTGCTGCAACGCCATTGTGTAATTTTCCTTTTCCAAATCCGTTCCAAGTCTCGGCATTCCATTTCCCCTCCAGTTGTAATTGATGAATTTCTCTTAACTCCGCCATAACAGCATGACGTTTTCTATCCACTTCCTCAGGTGTTTGATTTGCTGCTTCGCAAACGCAAGGCCCAAATTGATACATACCCATTCCAATACTGTTCTGAATTACTCCCGTTCCGTTACATGCACACATTTCAATTCCCCCTTTTAAAATGGCAATGCCTTTCTTCTGTAATCCTTAGTTTCCTTAAAAGTAATCGCTCTAAAATTATTGAGAATACGCGATACAATTCGTTCGTCATATGCGTCGTCTAAACGCTTCCCTGTGAGGTTTGTCGTAAAGATAGTAGATTTACCTTGCCTTCCATCGAAAACATCGAATAGCACTCTATTAATGAAGTTTGTCGCTTTTGTATTGGCATCTAATGCGCCTAACTCCGCTCCTAAATCATCGACTATTAATACTTCTGCTTTTACTAAACTTCTTATAATTGCATCTTCAGTTAATGTGGAATCTTTACTGAATGTACTTTTAATCTTCCGTAGCAATTCGCCTACTGTAACGAAGACAACTGACTTTCCTGCTCCTGCAAGTTGATCCGCTATAGCGTAAGCTAGATGTGTTTTCCCTGCTCCACAATTTCCGGCCATAATCGTGTTAAAGATTTTGCCATTTAGATAATCCTTAGCGATGACCTTTGCAAGTTCCAAGTTCTTTGCTCCTTCATCGCTAGTCGGTTTATAGTTATCAAAGTTCGCTTTCTTAATGTTGCTATCAGCAATCATGCTTTGTTGATGGAACATGAACTTTTTCTCATTTGCTTTATCCGCATCGTATTTCGCTTGCTCTTGTTGCTGAAGCTTTTTACTTTCGTTTTCAAGGAAGCATCGAGGGCAAACGACTTGTCCACCAAACTTCATCTTATTCATGCCATGCGTATCGCACACATCAGAATCCATAGTCATATTCACCTTTTTGGCTATATCGGTTGGTATTGCTGCCGCTGCTCTCTGCATTGTTCTTCGCTCCCTTTTTAGAATTCATTTGAATAGTAAGTTGATCGAACTTTTCACGTAGTTTTTTAGGAGATAAGATATTCCCTTGCCAAAATGGATCTGCTTGGCACCAATCAATAACATCTTTAATCTCTTGTGGTTCTCTGTTGTCACGTTCTCGCATTAATCTAAATTCATTAGCCCATGAATCGAAGTTAGGCTCTTTTTGTTTAGGATTGTTACCCTTAATTTTTTCAAACAAATACTTAGCCCCGTTAGTGTCGCAAGTTTCAAACTTGTGACGAGAAGGTTTTATTTTCTTCTTTTTATCTTTTTCTTTATCTATATCTAATTCTTTATCTTCTTCTATATCTATATCGTCACGTGACGTCACGCGAACGTCATTCGCTTCACCCTTATTCTCTAGTGCTAACTGCTGTTGTTTCTTACGTTCGCGGTACTTTCTGTTTCGTTCTGCGTTCAATTGTTTTACACGTTCTAATCCATCAATGTTCTGATGTTTTTCCCAATTAGAGATACAAATGTACTGATCGTCAGTGATATCAATCATTCCAAATTGTTTGAACGTTTGTAGTGCAAGCCTTACTGTTGCTATTGGTCTATTAAAAAGTGTTGAAAGCATTTCTTCTGTAAAAGGAATGTTCTCACTCAAGAAAATGTAACCATTGGCATTTGTTCTGCCCGCTTGAGACAATAATTTAATCCAAATGATTAGTAATGTGTCTGCATCTGGTAAGCTTTCAATCAATCGAATCTTTTCATCTTCAAACATGCTAGTAGAGAGTTTTATCCATTTAACATCTGCCATTTAGTTCACCTTCTTCATCCAACATTCATAACTCGCACGATCTTCCATTCCTATGAATCGAATTTTGTCCTTCCCTTTGAACTTTCCATCGTTATAAAATGTCTTTTTTGCTCTGTACACTTTTGTTATTGGTGTTATATAGTCATCACCTCTAGCCTCTAAATCACGAACTGCTTTTAACATTTCTTTCATTGATCCGCGTCTTACTGGCACCTGAAACATCACGCATTCTCCCTTTCGCATACCGCTATATCGCCTTGAATTTTGATTATTTTATATCCTGGATAGCGATCGGGAGTAATGTACTCAATCGCCTTCGCTTTTGCTTCTTTTTCATTTCGTGCGCCCTTCCATACCCACGCCGGAAGGACGACTTTCGATTGGCTTTTATCTAACATAGGTTTTCACTCCTTATACCGCTTGGCTATATTGCTTTTCCCAACCCATTAATACTTCAATTGCTTTTGATGCAACCTGTGAGCTGATTTCGCTTAAATTGTCAGTCCCAATATTGCCTTTCAATGTATCTTCAATTGTTTGTTTATCAGCTTTTGCTAAGACTGAAATATGCGCTATTTTCGCGTGTATCATTTTTAACTGCTTTTCAGATGCCTTATTAGCTTGTCCATTGCTTTGTTGTGATCTATTTTGACTGTTATTGTTGTTATAAGAATTTGTACGTTGCTTCCCTTTTGTATCTCTTGCATCCGCATCATCTTCATCAGTTGGAATCCCAAAGAATTTAAGTAGGAAGTATCTTTCGGAATAAGTTAGTGCTGATCCGTACGCTTTAGAAACATCATCTTGCTGACCAAAGAACTTCCAAGGTATCGTTTCTCGTTCCTCTGGTTTTTCAGCATTAATCCACTCGTAAAACCCGTCACCCTCGATAACGAAATCTGTTATTTCTCTTCCTTTTTGGTTCTTATAGCTGTACTGCCATGTTTTGTGCTCGCCCATCTTAGGCATTAAAATGACCTGTAACTCATCCATGTTCTTTTTGATTTTATGAAGTATTTGAGAACCTGTTACGTAGTCATATCCGTAACTTTTTCCGTTTTTTACGAATACATCTATGTCCTTGCGAATTGCGACTAGCTTTTGCCAAAGGTTCATCGAATCCTCACTCCTTCAGATTGTTTCAACGTAATTCCGTCCCACTGCATGCCATCTTTAACCGCTGCAAGTAATGCCTTTTTGTCAACTTTCGCCGGTTGAGGAATCATATATTCCGGCGGTACAACTGCATCTTCTGCGATATCTAAGCTTGCAGGGTTCTTTTGAATACCTACAGTGACGATAGTACCTTTAATGCGTTTTAAATCAGTTGCTACCATTTGTTGATACAAGTAATCTTTTAAACTCTTACAATTGTTTTCTATCGCCTTTCTACGCTCTGCTAGGCGCTTTTCTTCTGTTTTAATAGCATCTACATCCGCTTCAAGATTGCGAATTACTAATGCTGTGTTTTGCACTTTATCCTGGATGCTTTCTTCAATTGCTTGTAATGTATCTGCTAATGCTGATGGATTTACACCATCCTCGATCATCATTTGTAACTCTCTATAATTAGAAGTAAGTTCATATAATTTCATTTTCATATCCTCCTAGAACGGCATAGCGCCATGCGGTTTATTTGTTAAAACTGTAATTACATAGTCAATATCTAGCTTCCTTACGCTGTCTTGTTCTTTTTCGGACATTTGTTTTAAAGTTTCGATTGCACGTTCTTTTTGCTTGTCTAAAACATCTTTCATTTCCACATTCCTCCTTATTTACTAAGAGAAACAAAATATGTTATAATGTAGGTACGGATATTTATTTGTTTCTCTAAAACCGTCCTATTGGTGGGGGCGGTTTTTTATTTCTCAACAAAATAGACTGAATTTTCAATCTTTAACCTGTCATTTTCATTGAGTTATTGATAAAATAGAATCAACCTGTTGAAACACCCTTCTTGGATACCTGTGCCTCCCCGTACAGGTATTTTTAATGCTAGTTTTTAACTAGCAGATGCATTGTTCTCACCCTTTCTGATGCTTTCACGCATCGGAATACCCAGGAACCCATTTACTAGGTGGGGGATACCATTAGATTCCTGAATATTCCGACAAGCGAAGGCTTGTCTACGTCCACAAATTTGTAAAATCTTTATATATAGTTTTAATGAAAAATATGTTAAACTGATTACACCTCAAGATTTCTTTTTCCGAAATCTAAAACTACTATCTTTTTATCGCCCTGCATCTCAACATGTAGGGTTTTTATTATTTAGCTAGGGTTATAAACTCCTTATGCATTTCCTCAACCTTATCTGCGCTGTTATGTATCCCTTTAGATCGTAAATCTTTTATGATCCATGCGAGTTTCTTTTTTTCGTATTCATCACGCTGTTGTTTATTTGTCATCCCGTGACCATCCTGTCTTTTTGTCCCAGACATCAATTCGGTGCACCAGGTATAAGAATAAACATATTGCTGCTGATACGATTGCTAGTGATAATGTGCTTTCTTCCATTGTTTACACCGCCTCCTGTTCTTGTTCTTTCTTCAGTCGGTCTATGATGTAGGCTTGTCCTTTTGGCGTTACGTATGTTGTTGTCCATGTGAATGGTTCTCCACTTGGTTTCTGTTTAACACCTTGTGCAATTTCGAAATATCCTTTTTCAACAGCTGATTGAGTTGGTTCAGTGGATTGCTTGAACATTAAGTTCCATTCTCTAAGTTTTGCGAATAACTGACGTTGCCCAATCTTGATATTGTGTTTTGCTGCTAATTTAGCGACTTCACTCACTTTTAGCGATTTATCTGACTGCATACAAGCTTCTGCGAATGTTACGAGTGGTTGTTGCTGTACAATTTGTTGTTGTGCTGCTGCAAGCTTTTCTTTTTCTTCTTTTAATTTAGTGAGAAGACCAATTGCGAAGTCTGGATTAGTTACTGCTTGTTCCAGGACTTGGCCTGTCATGTATGCTCCGTGTTTTCTAATAGACGGAAGTACTTCGCTTGTCACCCATTTTTTGAATTTCTTAGCGCTTGGTAACTTGCTTGAAAGGATTAAAGAGTATAAACCAGATTCGTTAATCATTTTCTGATTTCTGTTTTGTCTGCCATCCCAAATTGGGAGGTCAGCTTTTTCATCTTCATCAACGTGCATTTGAATAGCTTTCGAAGTATTGTTGTATCCTAAAACCTCAGCTACATCTTTTGCTACAAACCTAACATCTTCACCTTGTATTACCGTTCGAACCTGGCCGAACTCTTCGTTATTAAAAACTTGTAATTGATTCATTTTCTTTCCTCCTTTATTATCTCAAGGTCAAGTTAAACTCACTTATACTGACCTTAGGTCAAGTTTATGTTGTTTAAAAAATGACCTCACCCTACTAAGTCATCCATTGTTGTTGATAAAGCATTTGCTATTTTTTTTAATGTTTCAATCTTAGTTGATTTAACACCTAATTCTATCTTCGAAACCATACTCTCGCTGATCTGTGATAGTTCAGCAAGTTGCTTCTGCGTGAGTTTTTTACTCTTGCGAAGTTCTTTAACGTAACTCCCTTTTATTTTCATCGGCTTCACCTCTCGATTACATTTTCATTGTACACCTGACATGACCTGTGGTCAAGTGATTATTTTGAAATTTAATTTTAAAAACAAGAAATGGACTAGTGGTCAAGTTTTATGTAGAATATATACTATAGTCAATGTAAAACAAAACCATTAAAATTTCATATAAAACAGTTATTAAAGGGGAATAAAATCATGTTACCTATACTATCCGTTAGGATAAAAGAACTAAGGAAAGAAAGAAAATGGTCTCAGAAAGAATTAGGAGAAAAAGTAGATGTTAGTGAATCTTTTATTTCAAAGGTCGAATCTGGTAAAAAACAACCTTCAAGAGAAGTAACTGCAAAAATCGCAGAAGTATTTAATGTGACTACAGACTTCTTGTTAGGACGAAGTGATGAAGCAGATCTAAACGAAATGTTAGACGTAAAATTTAAAGCAATGAAGGAACGATTATCTAACCTTCCTGAATCTCAACGCGAAATGATAATGAAACAAGCTGAGAACCTAATGGCAGAATTCGAAAAATTAAACAACCAATCGGAAAAATAGCCAACCTCTTCATGAGGCGTGGCTATTTTTTTGCTCTGTATTAAATAGCATTTCAATATATGAATCAAGTTTCTGTTCATCACCATTGGATAATTCATCAGCTTGCAATAAAAACCCCTTTAAAATCTCATCTCTTGTCATCCCCAACATCCTCCAATATCTTCATAGTAGTTTGTGAAGAATTCACAATATATAACTAATATTCTTTTTTTTATTTTTGGTTAATCTCTTTATAAACGACGAATGCGATTGCCCCGTTAATGAGACAATCGCATTCAATCTATTTATAATTAGAACCTAGACGTCTTGGTATTAACCAATTCCAGTCCCAGGGTCCATTCTTAACATAATTTGTGTTTGAGCATCCTTCGCTACTTGTTTAGGTTGCTCCTTTTGGTCTTTAGCGGGAGAAATAAATAACGCTCCAGCTAATGCCAATGTTGTTACTACGACTAGTATTTTTTTCATTTAGCATCACCCATGAATATTATGCCATATTTATTAAATTCTTCTAATATTTTTCTAGGTAACCTACAATAAAACTTGCATCCCTCGTTAATAAAACCTTCTATTGACTGTTCTAACAATGATCGATCTTTCAATGCCATTCCTAAATAACAAAGTTTCATTGGGGTAAGTTTTCCTTTTTCCTTTTCCTCATTTCTAAGTAATCTTACTGCTTCTTTTTCATTCCCATTAATTATGTGCTTTAAAGCTACCTCTCCAACATCGTATATGTCTAAATCATGTAAATCTTTTTTATTTATCAATCTAATATAAGAACGCATATTTAAAAAGTTTCTCTTCCGTTCTACCGCTCTATGAGAATGACATTTATTTAACAATTCTATTCCTTTATTTAAGTACCACAATGACTGTTCGTAGCTATCAAAACTATATGATTCACCTAAACACCCTAAAGCAGATACTTTTAATATATCTAAGTATCCAAAATTATCTTCTGTATTCAATATTTCATGACAAATATCTCTAGATTTGTCTATTTGTTCATCCATTAAACTTGCATATGCAATAATCTCTTGTATTCGTACTCTATATAAATCACGTATAAAAGCATCACTGATTTTTTCAATTTTAGGCAATAACATTTCCGAATAATTAAATAACATTTTGTATTCTCTAGATTCGTACAGAGTGTAGAACGTGATTATATCAAGCATTATTTTAGCCTCATCAGATTTAACTGTACGGTGCTTCTTCCGCTCATTCAATTCTTCTAACAGAGATTTATCACTTAAAAATCGTTTTAACCTGATTAGTACCATTTCGTATACAAATGCCCATTATTTCGTTAATGTGTTATTTGAATTAAACCCTTTTTGCACTGCTATACGTAACAACTCAAAGTCCCCTATAGCATTTGCATATTCCATAGCAATTCTGATATTCTTCTTACCATTCATTTGTTTACAGAATTCCCTAACCATAAAAGTCAATTCCACATTGTCTTCATACAAATCTTTCACTAACTTAATCATATTTAAAAAATTAAATTCACTTTTACCAGATAAGTTTTTTGAAAAAGCAGGTCCACTGATTCCGAGATGTTTAGCAACGTCTTCTTGGCTTTTTCTTTGAAAATCAAGTTCATCAATGACTTTAGCTAACCAATATTTCATTTTGCTCCTCCTTACCGGAACAAAAAGACACGTAACCCCAATTTGTTACATATAAAGGAAAACGTGTCACTCTCAATCTAAGATGTGTTATAATATGTATGTACAAGATCCGCGACAATGTTCCCTAGGCACTTAGGGGGCAGTGTAAGAGTGTTACCAGCACTACTTACACCGTGGGTCTTTTTTCACGTCCGTTTATTTTATTTGTTTTCATAATATCACATTTTTGGCAAATTTCAGTCATGTAGTTATCTGATAAATATTGAGAAAGTTGTAAAACCGTTATATACCAACATTTATCAGCTGAGATGAAAATAAAATATGAAAATATGCATGGAACGTTTGAAGATCTCACATGCATATTTTACCACAAAACACGAACTTTTGTTCTATTTTTTAATTTGTTTTTAGTCAGAAAACAACTATAACATAATAAATAGTTAATAAAACAACTTATTATAGTAGTATGATAGTGCAATATTTATACTTAAATTACTATGATAATCTTTGGACAAACTTTAAAACATTTAAGAAAGTCTCGTGATTTAACGCAAGCAGAGTTAGCTGAAGCTCTAAATTTAAGTCAGAGTCAAATTAAGAATTGGGAAACCGGTCGATTCCAACCGGATATCGAAACTTTAGCAAGTATCGCCTCCTTTTTCAATGTATCTTTGGACGTCCTTGTTGGCTTCTCTAACAATTTTATGGATGAACCTATACAACAAGTCATTTCTGAAGCTAGGTCAACGTATGGGGCGTTAGACGATGCTCAAAAAGAGCGTTTTTGTAATCAGGTGTTGTTGTTCATTCGAATGATTAAAGATAACCAAGATACATTCTGATTTAAATTCATTGTAGAAGAAATGTTTTCCAATGAAAAGAGGTAAAATTTTACATAATTTTACCAATCCTACCAAGAGAGCCGTTTGGCTCTCTTTTTTACTATTCATCTTCTTATTAAAATTATTTTTTAACTTCCGATATTAGTCTGCAATTCTTGTTACAACTAAAGATGGATTTCCATAAGAAGAAATTTCTCCTTGTGCAACATCAATTATAATACTTAATGAATCATTTGCATTTAATCTAATTAATACTGTTTTCCCAATGGTATACGCATCGAAAATGTTTGTAGGGACATCTGTACTTATAGCTGTCATACCTTCAATTTCACTCTCTGGAACAGGTGTAATGTCATTAATATATAACCTAAATTTTAAAACTGTACTCACAGGTGTTAAATCGCGATTAAAGAGTCTTACTGTTAAATCCATACTAATTTCATATATTCCACCACTCAACACTTGGATACTATTATTTAATAAATCAAGATTTGTTCCTAATGATGGACCAAGATCCTGGAAAACTACTTTTTGGCCTACATTTGCTGTGCGAAGTGTATTAGACCTATCATACAACGCTCCATAAGCTATAGTACTTCCCGCTGTACCAGTAGGTCCTGTGGGTCCTGTAACTCCTGTAGCTCCTGTTGGGCCAGCACTTCCGATTCCAGTTGGACCTGTTACCCCCGTTGCTCCCGTTGGACCTGTAACTCCAGTTCCTCCTGTCGGACCAGTGGGGCCAGTAATTCCAATGCCAGTTGGACCTGTTATTCCCGTCGGTCCGGTTACACCTGTACTCCCAGTCGGACCAGTAGGTCCAGTGGGTAAAGTGAACACTGGAATAGGCGGCAATGTAGGCCCCAACAAATTAGGATCAAATGCTGCACCACTCAAAAACTCATTTTCATTATTCATGCACACACCTCCTTACGTTGCTTGTCCTTATCATAATTATTAAATGCTCAATATTAGATAAATGTTCTTTACATAAGCGGAAGCTCTCTTTTTTATTTTCATTCGGCATAATATAACATTATACAAATGAATAGTTTGCTATTATTATCTAAAAATCTTACATTTATCAACAAATTATTATTGTATTTTCAATTGTTAGAATGTAAAATATTTCAATGTAAATACATACCATTTAGGGAAATGGAGAAAATTATGAAAAAATTATTAGCTTCAGCAACAGCGGTCACACTATTAACAGTAGGGTACAGTTCTGCTGCATTTGCAGAAAAAAATCCAAATGACAAGAATTGCGGTCACTTTAAAAACAAACAAGAGGTTATGGAATTCTGGCACAGTAATGGATACAGTGCAACTAACGATCCTCATGATTTAGATCGTGACAATGATGGTTTACCTTGTGAAGTAAAAAAAGGGGATTACGATCAATTTTTAGCTAGTAAACAGCCTACTAAAAAAGATGAAAACAAACCACAAGAGCAAGTTAAACAGGAAAATACTAAACAAGAACCAGTAAAACAAGAAAATACACAACAAAACAACCAAGCAACAAACAATAAACAAGAGCAAACTAAACAAACAGCTGTAAAGACTGAAACAAAAAAACAAGGTGAAAAATTACCTAATACAGCATCGAACAGTATTACAATGATGCTTGCAAGTGCTGCTTTAGTATTAGCGGGTTCAATCCTTGTATTCCGTCGTAAAAAAACAAATGCCTAAACTAATAGCTAAAAACGACAGGAATGTTCCTGTCGTTTTTAATGTGGAGTGATAAACTTGAAAAAACTTAATTGGTTGGGAGTTTTATTAATTACTATAGGCTCTTTTGCTTTTGTTTATTACTTTATAGATTGGTATGATGCAAGAAAAACTGTTGAAGCCTTAACCAGTACTGAAATTCAACAATATCAAAATATAAAACCTGCCACTAGAGATGGAAAAGATGTCAACAATGAATCAAATAAAGAACAATCTCAACATACTCTACCAAATCAAGAATCTAATTTTACAAACACTAGTAAACCAATATCAGAATCACAAAAACCGATTCTAGCTTCTCAAGTTCAGCATCAAATGGGAGAACAAATCGCCTATATGGTTATACCGAAAATTAAACAGAAATATCAAGTTTACTGGGGTGCTGATGCCAAAACCTTAAAAAAAGGGGTAGGAATGTTTGTGAGTGATATTACAACCACTCCCTCTGGAAATGGACATACTGTTTTAAGCGGCCATCGTGATACGGTATTTACTAATTTGGGAGATTTACAAGAAAATGACTACATTTTGGTTGAGTATGATAAAAGAGTATACATTTATCAAATTCAAAAACACTGGATCACAGATGCAAATGATCGTACTGTAATTGTTGCAAAAGATAAACCAACATTAACACTAACTACATGTTATCCATTTAACTATATTGGGGATGCTCCAGATAGATACATCATTGAAGCATCTTTGATTGCTATTAATTGAGAAAGAGAGCTGCGGTTCTCTTTTTTTGTATATTCTTAATATGTTATACTCAAATACTGGAAATTTTGATACTATTTTATTATTAAAATTTAATATATAAGGGGGGAAATACAGGTGGAAGTTGAAAAGAAATCAAAGGTTTGGGAATATATTGGATGGGGATTAGGAATACTTGTTGGCTCTGTTGCTCTATTCTTTGCACTATTATGGTTTATTAACGGTCAATCACCTGCCACATTATTTAAAACAGTAACAGTTGATGAAATAATAGCTGAATTCAACAAAGAAGGTTTAGATGCTAAAGAATCTACAGATTTACCTCAAAAAGAATTTGGAAATATACGTGAGGAAGGTAAAAGATTTCTCGTGCCACATCTAGGTAAAGATCAAGGCGGACGTATTTATAAGTTTAAAAATAAAGAAGATCTTGAAAAAGCGAAGAACTACTATGATGAATTAGGAAACAATGCTCCAATGCTGTTCTCACATACATACGCTAAAGGGAAATATCTTTTACAGATGAATGGACAAATGAAAGATGATGAGTTTTATAACTATAAAGTTGTTATGGATAATCTAGTGAAGTAGACAGCGGCACTCGAAAGAGTGATTTTAGTTTGCTCTCAGACATAAATAAAATTAGGGGTGATGTATGTGAAGAAGCCTATTTTTATAATAAGTGGTTTAATTTTAATTCCTTTTGGAATTATGGGATGGGATAAGTATTTAGATTACAAATACGAAAAGGAACGGGCTCAAATTCATGCTGATTATGAAAAAGAGCAAACTAGGTCACTTCAAAAAACTACACAACCGAGTCAAGAAACAACTGAACCACAAGAACAATCAGAACAAGAAAAGACTAAAAATGATCCGCCAACTACAACTGAGTATACACTTCAACAATTAAAAGAGGCTTTCCCAGTTGGCATGGAATTTAATCAATATGTAGAGAAGAAGAAAACAATGAATGTAGACAATCCTTTTAGCATATCTCTAAAAAAAGGCAATGTTGGAAGTGTTATTCAAGGTAAAGATGGATTATTAGTAGTATGTGTTGATGGTAACAAAATATTTGATTTAAAAACATTTAGCTCTATTGATGAAGTTAAATCATATGAACAGAGTCTACGCGGAAAATAAAATGTGGTTATTAAACCGAAGAAGGCACCTTAGGGTGTCTTTTTTTTATTTTCAAAAGGACCTGCTCAATTCATGCGTAAAAACATAAAGTATATTAAATCCGTTAAAATACATGCGTACACCCTTGTTTTCTCTTCTTGTTAAAAGGAGGATCTATTATGGGATTTGGTGGTAGTTGCGGCGAAGGCTGCGGTTTTACTGGAGGATTTGCTTTAATCGTTGTACTCTTTATTTTGTTGATTATTATTGGATGCACTTGCTTCTGCTAAAAAACTATTGGAAAAGACACTCAAATTTGGGTGTCTTTTCCCTTGTTTATTATATCCATTACGTGCTCATTGATTTTTTATGTACATTTGATATAATTATTGTAATAGTATTACAGTAATACCTTGTGTATATAATAAAAGAAGAGATGCTCGACACATCTCTTCTAATAACTGCTACCGTCAGGGTGGTGGTTATATCATTTATTTTTTACGAAACCCACCCTTTTGCTTCCGACGGCGACGAGGAGTGGGTTTTTTGTTCTCTTTTTCTAAAATTTGTTTCCTAAAAACATACGCAGAAACTTCACGTACAATGGCTTTCACAAATTCTTTTAGAAGCTCAAACAAAAACTCCATAGGTATATCACCCCCTTTCCTTCCAAATGGAAAGAAGGGATAACCAATCACCCTCACAATATACAGTTGTTCTTATTCTATCATACTTATACAAGCTCACCAATATAAAAAAAGCCCACCTATTTCCGTAGGTGGACCTTATCTTTATTACACAATACCAAAGTATACTCTCTTTTTCTCATAAACTTTATGTAATTATACATATTTGTAAAAATTACACTAAATAAATATTACATGTAGTAAAATATAAATTGTGGACACGTTCTATAAAGCAGATTCTCCGATTAGAAGGCGTAACACATTTCAACCATATAGATGTGGCGTTGCTCTAATCTAGCCAAACAAACGATCTCGATTCTCTTGTATTTGTACACTAACAATCTGGTAAAAATAAATGATTCTGTTTTATAGGACGTGTTTACTTAATGTCCAATACATATTATTAAAATTAAAGTGGTTCAAGTCGGAGGAAGGCACCTTAGAGTGTCTTTTTTTATTTCATTTCGACATAATATAACAAAATAGTTGTGATTATATTTGTTATGATAGTTCAGGTAAATCTTATATTTTAAACGCTGGGGGATACATACTATGAACAAAAAACTATTAACAACACTTACTTGTTTCGCTTTATTTATGGGATTAGCAGCATGTTCATCTAACGAGACAGCAAGTACTTCCAAAGAATCTAAGGCTGAGCAAGAAGCACAAAAGGAAGCTGAGAAAGCGAAGAAAGCTGAAGAAAAAGGGACTGTGAAAAAGGAGAAAGCAGAACAAGAGACGGCTGAAAAGCAACGCAAACAGCAAGAAGAGGCTACAAAAAAGGAACAACCAACAACTACTTCTGGTAACACTATTAAAGGCTTAAAAGACGAACTATCCATTGGTATGCCATTTAAAGATTATCTTGCTAAAAAGAAATCATTAAATGTAGAGAATCCCTTCAGTATTTCACTCGGAAAAGGTAATGTAGGTAGTGTTCTTCAAGCTCAAGATGGAGTATTAGTTGTATGTATTGATGGAGAAAAGATATTCGATTTAAAAACATTTAAAAATGTTGATGAAGCTAAAGAATACGAAAAGAGCTTAAAAATAAAACAATAGATTCGATTCATATTTCTCGATCACCAATATAACTTAATATGGTAAAATATGTATTTGGATGGAAGTCCTATACATATTATTAAAATTATAGTGGTTCAAGTCGGAGGAAGGCACCTATGGGTGTCTTTTTTTATGGAGTACTGCCAACATTTCGAATAAAAACGAGTTTAATTCAAATCCTTTGGGATGGACCATACAGTATCACAGACCTCGTAAAACTAAAAAATGAAGAAATCGATTATGGAATTTATCAGATTTATGGGAATCACCCTGTGTATGGTAATGACGTTCTGTTGTATATTGGATGTTTTTGCCCATCCCCAAAAAAAGGGTGTCTGTTACAAATGTGGAGAAATATAGAAAATCACTGAAAATGATTGCACTTTGGGTTAACATAGTATTAAGGTAACTTTCCTAAGTAAGTATTTAAGGGGTGAATAATTTGAGTTTCACATATAAGAGACCGTTAATTTTTATAGTCCTACTGTATATTGTATTGGTAGCTTTTAACTACGCAAATCATAATCAATTTAATTGGTTTGAAAACCTTATAAAAACACTATTTATAGTAATGTTCTTTGAAATTATGATGTGGTTATTTTCTTCAAAAAAAACAACCTCTAGAAAATAAGAGGTTGTTTTTTATCAATCACCATGTTTTTCCTGTCCAGCCTTCTTCTTCATAAATACATGTACCTAGATACCAAGCAAGCTGACCAGCTAAACCAATTAAATTACCTTTGACGCCTAATCTAATCATTTTTCTAGCTGCTAATTCATATTCTTTGTTAGTAATATTAGCAATAATAGAACCTATAAAGCCTACTGATAGAAATTCTTTATAATTTGCTATAAGTTTTCTTTCTATACAGTTATCTACAGCTTCCGTTTCTTGTTTGAATGGATCTTCATAGCCAGGTGGTGTATTTACACGTTGGATTTCTTGTCTCAATTGTTCTAATTCTTCGGTTTTACCATATTTGTTTTCTATCATATCAATATCAATATCTACTACTCTTCCATGTTTATCTTTAATTGCAGCTTCTTCAACAACAAATTTCAATTGTGCAGCTACTTCTTGCACTAATTTTTCTTCTTCACTATTAATCTCTTGAGCTTTTGAGATTCCAGCGAAAGAAGTTGTAAACAAAGCGAGTACAAGAGCCATCGATACAATATTTCTTAATATAGTCTTCATTTTTAACCCCATCCCTTTTTCCTTATTTATGCTTTTTTACCGGTATTTTCTAGTACGACTCTATCTTAATACATAAAGCTATAAAAATATATACCCTTCAAAAAGTGGAAAAATAATGAAATCCAACGATTATTACCTTTAAAACCGAGGTTTCAAGATAATTACAATTTAATTATTTGAATATTCAGCGTTTTATTTATCAAATTAATTGCGGATACAAATATAATGTTAGATGGTAGATTAACTGTCTGTAAGAGCACGATTCGGGAGGACTGCTTAAAGTTTTATTGTTATCTAATCGTATGAAATTCGTAAAATGTCTGGTACTATCTCTTATAAAAAGTGGGTACAATGATATTTTCTTATTCCCCCTTTTCGGGGGATGGACAAAAGCACCCATAATCCGTTTTTCTTAAATTTCACGTACTATATCAGATGTGTAAAACCATATTCAGCAATAAGGCCTATTCTACCATCCGTCCCCTTATCCTCTAACTAAGCAAGTAGTAAATTCCTTAACTATTCCTCTATCTTAGCAAGCAATTTCTCCAGGCCTTAAACAATCTCATGTTTTTCTGCTTTTCTTCATAATTAAGCTTGACTGAAAGTCTTGAGGGTTTTTATCATGTGGGAACGATTATGGAACACGGCTGGAAGGCAGATTTATCCCCTACTTTGAAAGACTACAAAAAAAGTAATCGATCAAAATAGATGGATAAGCGTCTTGTTTTCGCCATGCGGTCACTTATAAGGTATCCGTATGTATAGACCCTGTTCACTCAGCGATTTTCACCGCATACATCCTTTTACTATGGCTTGTCCTTGTAATATCGTCCCTACACGACAAACTGAATGTACTCCCTAGCACCGTAATGCTAACGATAACCACCCGAACCTTTTAGAGAATCGTCCCTGGGCAAGTTCTCGCCCACCCTCACCAGAAGAACAGGATTCCAATGAGGGGTGCTGTTTTTGTAGGCGTATACTTTGTACCCCCTGCACGACCAACAGCTAGCCACGCCTGTAACACGTTCCCTCTATATAGAAGCACGGAATTACGGCTTATCAGTTTTTATTTACGTGGTATCAGGCAATTCCACGCGAACAAAAAACAAAAAGGCATCTCCAATACCTAAAACGCCTGTACATTCACAAGACTTCTAGGATTAGAGATGCCCGTTATATATCTATTGGACTATAAAATAATCAAAACTAGTATTTACTAGTTGATATTTATCCAAACAATAGATAAAATGGGTATATCAAAGAAGCCTCGTGAAAAGGCATAGTTGTTTAAGGTTAGTGGTGGTACACTACTTAAACGTTAACACTGTGGGTAAATACAGTTTTTCTAGTCAAGTGGTGGTACACTTGCTAGAGTAAGTCATTCCCGCTAAAGGTTGGTAGCCGTTAGCATATGGGATGGCTTTTTGTTTTGTGTTCATATTCAATTGTCTTTAATCTATCTCGTTCGATCTTCATGATCTTCGTTTATGTAAAATATCAAATTGTGTTTTGTTTTGTAGAATGTTGCTTGTTGTTTATTACGTTACAACAAGCTTTTTTGTTTGTAAACAGCGAAATGACAACTTAAAACTACGTATAAGTAGAAATGTATACCTACGAAAAAGTGTAAAAGTATACTTTTCTACCATACTTTTAAATTTGGTATACCATTTCTAACTTACGCATAAGTAGAAAAGTATACATATAACCTCATATTTACAATTGATTCCTTCTTTAAAATTGCAATTAACGCCTTATTAACGGTATATATAAACAAGACCTCTAAACTACGCATAAGTGGAAATGTATACTTTTACACCTTTAAAATCTCCCGTTCTATAAACTACGTATAAGTAGAAAAGTAGAAAAGTATACTAAAAAATCTTACGCTTTAGTATACTTTTCTACTCTTTCGATAAATTTGTTGAAAAAATATAAACTTTCCTTCGGTATACTGTTGCGAATTTTGTATGTAGATGTTACATTTTACTCAAAGGTATACTTATTCGGAGTTTTATGGAGGAATGTCGAAAATGACTAGACAAGCAACTACATACGTAATCGGTAACTTTAAAGGCGGAGTTGGAAAAACAAAAACAGCTACAATGTTAGCTTATGAAGCAGCTACTGTATTTAACGAGAAATGTCTTTTAGTGGATATGGACCCTCAGGGTAATGCTACAAGAGTACTTGCTAAAACAGGTGACATTGAACAAATAGACAAGTCTATTACTGATGGATTTCTAAATCAAAATTTAGAGAATGAGATTATCCCAGTTATCGAGAATTTGGATATCATTCCATCTAATACTTCATTTAGAAAGCTTTCGAAAATCCTCTTCGATATGTTCCCAGAGGATGAAGTTGCACAAATTACATATTTAAAGAAGTTACTAGAACCATTAAAAGATAAATATGATCGCATCTACATTGATGTACCACCAACAATCAGTGACTACTCAGATAACGCTATGATAGCAGCTGATTATTGTATCATCGTTCTACAAACACAAGAGTTATCTTTAGAAGGTGCTCAAACATACATCGCTTATATGCAGTTCTTAGCAGAAACATATGATGCAGACCTACAAGTTCTAGGTATTATTCCAATGATGTTACACCAGGGAAAACGAGTGGATAATAAAGTATTACAACAAGCTCAGGAAATGTATGGCGGAAACGTTCTAGATACAATCGTGAGATATCAAGAACGCCTAAAAGTATATGATATCGAAGGGATTCATAAAAACGTTAACGTTAGCGGTAATATTGATATGTGGGATGAAAAAGCACATCAGCTATTCATCGATGTTCTTAGCGAACTTAATGAACATGAAAACTATTTCGCTACTATTAACGCTTAAGGAGGAAGTTCATAATGTCTAAAGCACCATTTCAACCTATAGTCACAAAACCTGGAAACACTTTGAATGACAAAGGTGTACAGATAAAAGGAACTAACGATTTTGGCCGTAATAGTGAGCCTGTTAAAAAACAAGTTATTAAGCCTATTATCAATAAAGGAAAAGTAACTGCTCCTGAGAAGCCTGATCAACGTTTAGTTCCATCTAAAACAGCTAAAATTTCACCCGCTGTTTTATTAAAGCTAAATACCCTTAAACCATTTATTAAAGAGCAAGAAAGCATGGATAAAGCATCTATTAACAGTATTATCGATATGCTTCTTGAAAGCTATGTAAATACTAAATTAACAACGAGACAATCTGAAGGTTATAAAGGGATGTACAAACACCTTTATGAGATGTTAGAGAAGAAATAACAAAAATAAAAATTTCTGATAGGAGTGGCACCTGTGGAGAATAAGAACAATTCATTTGTAGTAACAGTTACGCCTATTAACGACAACTCAGATAAGGAAATACAGACACCTGCGAAAAAGAAATTTAAAAACCAACAAGGAAGTATTAAAGTTTCTAATGAATCAAAAGTAGAACTTGAAGCACTAATGAAAATTACCAAAAAGAAATTCACTCATGAAATAATTGATCTACTTATTAATAATTATGTAGAAAAAGAATTAACTGTAGAGCAGAAAATGAAATTTAAATTACTGACTGAAATATAAAAAGAAGTATCCCTTTTTCTAATTAGGGGTACTTCTTTTTATGAGGTACCTCCAGTATTTCAGAAAAAAACCACGCTAAGAGTATACAAGATTTTATACAGTTTTTCGGCTAATCCAGTAACAAACGAGAAACCTAAAACCGCGCCATAATAGAAATGTATAAAAAGATGAATAGCTTTATAACAAATAAAAAGGGGAATCCTTACTCTCAGAAGGAATCCCCTTTTTTATTTGCTACCGATAATGAGACGTTATGTCAACCGATTATGTATACGATATACAAGAAAAACTTCTTTACTACCGCATTATTCGGATGGTAAAATTTAGAAAAAGAGATGAGGGTGAGTTCAGTGGAAAATTTATTTTTAATTTAAAACTTTTTATTTTGTCTTAGAAAGGTGTAGATTTTTTTGAATACAAAATTAATCATAGTAGAAGGGCTTCCTGGCTTTGGGAAATCCACCACTGCAAACTTGCTTTACGATATTCTAATTGAAAAAAATATTGACGTTGAGTTATTTCTTGAAGGGAACCCAGACCACCCTGCTGATTATGATGGGGTATCTTGTTTTGATAAAAGTGAATTCGAAAGTTTGTTAGTGAATAGTGGTAATTTTAGAGAAGTAATTAGTGATAGAGTCACGAAGCGAGGAAACAATTATTTATTGCCATATAAAAAAATTAAAAATGAATACAGCTCTAATTTTCCTGAAAGTTTATTAAATACCATTTTCAAAAATGATATATATGAATTACCGCTAGAGAGGAATATTGAATTAATAACTGAAAAATGGAGGGATTTTGTTGAAATAGCCAACAACGAAAATAAAATTTATATTTTTGAATGTTGCTTCATACAAAATCCATTAACAATCGGAATGGTTAAATATGGTGAAAAAAAAGAGAAAGTTATAAGTTATATTAATGCATTAGCGAAAATCATAGAGAAATTAAATCCAGTATTGTTTTATATAGAACAAGATGATTTGGAATTCTCATTCAGAAAGGTATTTAATGAAAGAGCAAAAGAATGGTCTGCTGGATTTATTGAGTATTATACAAATCAAGGGTATGCGAAAATGAAAGGCTATCACGGTTTAGACGGAACAATTAAAGTTTTAGAAGCAAGAAGAGATATTGAAAGAGAAATATTTGATATGTTAAATATAAAAAAGACAAAAATTGATAATTCACAGTATGAAGCTATCAAATATAAGTCAATGATAATTGAAAAATTGAAATCACTTGAATTTCTAGATTAATGTAGTGCTTTAATTGTATAGTGATAATAAAGTTATTGAATTTTGATTAAAAAAGATAAGAGCCTTACTACATTCTATATGCAGCAAGGCTCTTTAAAGTTGTTTCAAATTATATCCATCTGCTTATGTAATGCTTAAAAATGAATAATAAAGTTGTTTACTTCTTATTGAACTAACGCCCCCGTTAGTTTAAGTGTAACTCTTCACAATTATTTCATATTATATAGGTGAATAGAAAGATAAATTAGAATTTAGTTTATAGTTATAAAAATAAGTTATTTATACCCTTATAATTCTTCAAAAAGGAGAGTGTATGAAAAAGACTATTGTTTTTGTATTAACGATATTTATATTATTCTCAGGATTCGCAACAAAAAGTTATGCGTTGTCAGATTCGAAATCTGTGGCAATACAAGCATTGCTAGATGATGCCTGTCGTACATCAGGTGTGCCTGGAATGTCAATCTCAATACTTGCTGATGGTGAAGTGTTCTACTTTTCTTCTGGGTATGCAGATCTTGAAAAGGGATTGTCTGCAAGTGAAAATACACTCTATGAGTTGGCCTCGGTGAGTAAAGCTTTTACTGGTATGGGGATTTTGCTATTGGAAGAGCAAGGGCTGCTATCAATGACTGACCCTATCCAAAAATATTTACCTTGGTTTACGTTAAAGTATCAAGGTAAACCTGTTGATATGCAAAACCTTACACTAAATAACTTTCTTCACCATACCAGCGGCCTAACAAATATTAGACATATTCAAAATATTCCACAAGGTAATACGCCTGATATGTTGCAAAAGACTGTGGAAACGCTGGTAGATGCAGAATTGGCGTTCTCTCCCGGTGAACAATATAACTATGGAACCGTTAATTATGACGTATTGGGTTTGGTTATTGAGATTGTATCACGACAAAGCTATGAAGACTTTATGAAGGAACAGGTATTTCTACCCTTAGGTCTTCACCAGACGTATGTTTATAAAGAAGATGCTCAAGCCACTGGACAGTTAGCACAGGGCTACCGTTCTTCCTTTTTTATAACAACTCCATTTAACGCTCCGGATTATGCTGGGAATAAACCTGCCGGCTATATCATTTCTAATACAAAAGATATGGCGCGTTGGATGGGCATACAGATGGGTATCGTGCAGGACATACCCGAAATATTTCACAGGGCCATCGAAAAATCACATAGGGGTGATATGTCTGTTTCGGCTGTCAATGATATGTATTATGCGGCAGGTTGGTCGGTAAACGCCGAACAAACGTTTATAGAACACACTGGGGGTAATCCAAATTTTAGTACCGAAGTAGCCATACTGCCAAATGAAAGAACAGCCATCTGCTTACTGAGCAACGGCGCAAATACCAATATAAACCTGGTACTAAAAGTTAAAAATATATTAAACGGCAATCTAGCTCAGTCATATGAGATAAGCGGCACACAGCTTTTGGACATCATTTTGTCGTCTACCACAATTATTCTTTGTCTATTAGCCGTTCTGTTATTTTTCTTAGGATTAAGAAAAAGGAAAACGAATGAGCAGCAGCCAATGACAAAAAAGAGAACAATCGTAACAATTATTTTCCTAATCGCTACGATTGCCCAGTGTATAATGTTTTTTGCCTTCGATTGGTCAACGATACTTATTTGGCAAACATATAGTGTTCTTACAGCTTTAATTTCGTCAACATTATTAACAGCAAGCATTACTTGGTTTGTATATACTCACCGATTAGATGCCTCGGTCCGAAAATAAGTATAATATTAAGTAAATAAATCCTAATTTATCGATATTCTTAATTTAAAAAACAGAAGACACCTCGGTGTCTTCTTTAATGTCATCGACACTTCTCCTAGTTAAACCCACTTGCTATTTCTTTCACTAACCTGCCTCGTTAGTAGAAGAAGGATTTTTAAACAACTATATTATTTTTTAAATGACTTTATTGTAAATTAAACAACTTTATTATCTCTGTACATTAATTGAGCAAGAAACTAAGAATTTTTAACTTCCGCTTTCGAATTTTATGTAAATAAGCTGTCTATATAGACAGCTTATTTTTTTGTTGCTTAGCTTTTTTTCCGAAATGCTGACGATACCACTTTATGTTAAAAATACAATAATAAATACATCTTCCTACAAAGTAGAAAAGTAGAAATGTATACTTTTCTACTTTCGCGTAGTTTGTTCGAAATCCTTTACCAGAACCTCCACCACGGCTTTTGCTTTTCTTTCGCTGCAGCAACCTCATCCCGAAATTCCTGCATCATTCTCTTCGTTTCCTGCATCTCGCGTAGTGTCTTCATAAGGGTTTCATCCCGCGCTTCCAATCGTTTTTCCACTCGCTCATTATGCGCTTCTACGCTCGCTTTGATTTCCTCATTGCTTTGCTTCGCCTGCTCACTTAATCGCTTCTCCATCGCTAATATACTCTGATTCATTTCTTGCGCCATAACGCTGTACTGTTCCTGTAATTGCTGCTTAATATGGAATGGCACTAAATCCGTTTCCTCAGTCTCTTCTTGAATCAGATCCGGATTAACTTTTTCAATTTGCTGCGCAATCATCTTCGCAGCCTTTTCTAGCGTCATACCGTCATGCTTACTCAGTTCAATTAATTTCTCAATCACCATAATGTCACTGTCTGTGTATTGGCGTCTGCCACGATTATCTTTCTTTACTGCGAATCCTTCGCGTTGCAATACTTCCATGTACTTTCTAAGGGTGCTATCGGAGATTCCTAGTCGTTTGTATACTTCACTCGCAGAATAAACAATTTCGTCCGTCATAACGTCACAACACCTCCTAGTGACAGTATTCCATGACGATTAGGGAATTCCTGCAAAGAAAAAAGCCCTGTATAAACAGGACTTTTTCTTAATTATTTAAATTGCCAATTTACCACATAGTTCCAAGGACTATTTTGGCCATATGGCATTACACCAATACGTAAATAATAAGTTTTACTAGGGTTAATGCTTACCGTCTTTGGTGTTTCAGACATTGTCCATGAACCTAAAAGTCTACCATACTCGCTATCTTCATAAATAGAAATTTTAGTATCTGAGTGTCCCCATAAATCCACAGAAAGTGATTTTTGACTTAAACTCGCAGCTTTTACTGGAATTATACGATAATCACTAATAGAATAAAGTGCTCCATCAGTTTGCCCGTTACCTACATTAACCGATGCTATGGAATTGGATGAAACCTTTTTATCAACTACCTTAGGTTGTTCAGCTGCAAGTGCTCCTCCGGCCCCAGATAAAGCAATTCCAGTTGCTAATGCTCCAATTACTAGTTTCTTTAACATAAAAAATCCCCCTTTAATAGTTTTATAGCTTGCACCTTCATCATACTTTCGATTTTTAAATATGTAAATATATTACAATTTTAGAAACATAAAACTATTTATTGTGAATGTTGAGTTAAGATATGTTGTCTGATAATAACGATAGATGGTTATTATTATATGAAAAAGTCCTACATTAAGTAGGACTAAATAGCCTTAGCAACCTCAACAAGTAATCGCATAAACAACAGAATCATTTGAACTACAATATAGCCAATCCCTGCCCGTGAAATTAACGAAAGCCCCGTTACTGACTACCAACCATAATAAAAACCCCACCACATAACACTACAACGGATACATTTACACTAACACTTAAGTAATTCCTTTTTTTATACTTTAAGTCTAGATAAATTACTCTATCAATATTGATCTCGGAACTGCAGAACCGGAGCTGGTGCTTCAAGTACAGAACCTAAAACATCTGTGGCGCGAGCTATACAGCCACCTGTTACCATTTGAGGAAATACTATTGTAACTATTTCATTTCCTGCAGCATCACGTCTTACATTATGAATAAAAACGCGCGTTCCAGATGGAATCGTCCCTCCTGATATAGGGACGTTATTTAAAATAGTAAAAAACGTTCCTATTTTACTTGTAAATTCACGATACATATTGTCCATATAGGTTTGAGGATATTGATATGGATATGGATATGAGTTTTGATACATAAGTTTTCAACCTCCTTATTTTCTAATTTATTTAGTACATTTATCTATATATTCATTGGGTTATGATATGTATAGGTGAAAAACCTAAAAAACAATTTTTATTTTGGTATGTAGCTTCACTTAAACGAGTGGGGCTATTTTTATTTTTTTGAAAAAACCTCTTCATAAAAGAACATACATTCGTATATAATAAGAACTAACGTTCTGTTATTTAGGGGGAATAACGGTGTATGACTATTCAATATTGCCAAATCGAATTGTTTTATGTGTAGATCTTCGTTCGTTCTATGCCAGCGTATCGTGCATCAAAATGGGATTAGACCCACTTCATACTAAATTGGCTGTAGTTGGTGATGTGAATAGGAGTGGGTCAATTGTTTTGGCTGCAACTCCACCATTAAAAGCATTAGGTGTTAAGAAAATGGCGAGATTGTATGAGATACCACGTCGTAAAGATATCCTTGTGGTAAATCCAATTATGAGTACTTACATAAAATGCTCTAATTACATCACTAAGTTGGCTCTACAATACGTGCCAATTGAGGATTTCCACCAATATTCCATAGATGAGTTCTTTATGGACATTACGGATAGTATTCATTTGTTTGCTAACGATCCATATGAATTTGCATTGAAATTCAAGCGTGAAATATATGCAAAGACAAGAATTGAATGCACGATAGGCATTGGCCCTAATCCTTTAATGAGCAAGGTTGCCTTAGATGTGGAGGCAAAGAAAACGAAAGATTGCATAGCATACTGGAAGTACGAAGATGTACCCATAAAATTATGGCCAATACGACCGCTGAGTAAGTTTTGGGGGATTTCGGGTAAGACAGAAGCAAAGTTAAACCGAAAAGGCATTCACTCAATCGGAGACTTGGCGCAATATCCACTCAAATATTTAAAACAGAGCTTCGGGGTCATTGGCGAAGAACTACACTTACATAGCAACGGCATTGATTTTAGCCGCATATCAGAAAAATATGTTCCAACAACAACTTCTATTGGTAAGAGTCAAATACTTATGCGTGATTACAACATAGAAGAATTCCCGATTATTCTACTGGAACATATTGAGGAAGTTTGTTATCGAATGCGAAGGCAAAACAAACTAGCTCAAACTATTCATTTTTCCATTGGTTACAGTAAGAATTACGCTGGTGGCTTCAGAAAAACTCACACTATGAACCGACCAACCAATTTAACAATGGATATTTATAAGATTTGTACATATTTTTTACACGAGTTTTATACTGGGGAACCCATTAGAACTATCAATGTTTCTTTAACTAACTTAATCAATGAAGGCGAAGAACAAATCTCACTATTCGATAATGTAATGCAACGAGAAAAAGAAATGAAACTAACTAAAGTAATGGACGAAATACGCACTAAATTTGGTAAAAACAGCATATTAAGAGGAATTTCGTATACAAATAGTGCGACAGCAAGATACAGAAACACATTGTTAGGGGGACATAAAGCATGAACAACGCTAATATGCCAAAAGGACGAGGAATGGTTAAATGGACTCCATTCGCAGCGATGCCAGAACAATTTGCAGGTATCCGTGAGATTATTAAAGACAAGGCAAAAGTAGAACGCCCTACATTAACTCAGGATGAACAAGAGCTTATTGAGAACATGCTATTATGTTCGTTGCTTTCTGAAGAAGAAATATTAATTACATATTATGAAGATGGTTTTTTACTTACTAACTATATGACTGTCGTGGATATTGATCCGCTGAATAAATCTATACTTTGCACAGATGCATTTTACAATAATATGACGTTGAAATTTATTGATATTATTGATGCAAAATAAAAAACCGCTCACAATCGTGGCTCTTATTGTTACTTTACATACACATAAGCTTTATTTACAATTAAACAGATTTTATTTCACATAAATATTATTATACTAATCTAAAGTTTCCATATTTACATTTTTTTCTTTTTATCTCATAATTTTAATTGGGGAAAGGGAGGAAAAAAATGGTTCAAATCAAAGTGACACCTGAAATGCTAGAAGAAGTTGCTAATTGCGCAAGTAATACCCGAATCGCATTAGAATCTATACATAATAATTTATGCAATGAAATAGATCGATTGTGTTCTCAATGGATTGGTGCCTCTAATCAACAATTTGCTCAAATGTTCAATGATGCGAGGCCAAAAGCTTTTACATCTATCAATTCAATTATACAAGTGGAAGAAGATTTGAAACGAATTGCCGAAAAGTTTCGCAATGCAGATAATCAAGATGTTACATTGGAAGAAGGCGCAATGTGTGATAAACCTTCTTCTGAAGAAAAAGGATTTGATAGCGTTAAACTAGCTCGAGATATCGCTGGTGAATTAAGTGGTGAGTATGATATTAAAAAAGCGTGGGATGGAGTTGACCCTTATACTGGAGAAAAACTGTCAACCTGGGATAGAATTTTTGCAGGTGGAATGGCCGTAGCTGGTATTACACCTATTGGAAAACTCGCTAAAGTTGGAAAAGGTGTGAAAATGACTGCAGAAGCAGTTGAAGCTACTAAAGCTGTAACCAGCACAAAGCCAAATTATCTGTTATTTAATAAAACACATCGTGATTCAATGCCTAAGCCAAAGGGGCGCGGACCAAACGGCGGTAATTTACAATCACATCATGGCTTACAGCAACAATGGGCAAAAGAAAATTTAGGCAAGTACGGATATGATCCGAAGCTCGCACCAACAGTGACTATCGAGACAGGAAAAGGATTACCTCACACCATAATTTCAAATGCACAGAATTTAAGACGCGATGAGCGTTTAAGTTTAGGTAATGGGAAATGGAGCTCTACTTTACAAGATGAATTAAAATATCTAGTATCTGATTTTGAACGCGCAGGATTTTCTAAAGAAAACATTTCAGAAACTTTAGAACAGCAATATAAAATGCTTGATAAACTAAAAGTAAAGTATGAAAGGATTGATTATTAATGAATATTCTAGAAAAATTAAATGAGGCCTTCACATTAGAATCTTATGAATCACCAGCGAGTAAAGAGGCTATTAAAGAATTACAAAAATTCTCATCAATAGATGTACCATTAGATTATTTAGAAGTAATTCAACATTGTACAAATGCAGAGATTAATGTACAAAATGAACTTTACATACGTATTTGGAGCCCCGCTGATTGCATAGAGATGAATGAAGCACATAATATTCAAAAATATATACCAAATTCATTGGCAATTGGTGATGATGAAGGTGGAAAAGCATTATTATATGTAGATGGAAATGAAGGCTTTGGATTATATACAGTGGATTTTGGAGATTTAGATATTGAAGAGACAATTAAAATTGCTCCTTCATTAAAAGCGCTGTTAATAGATAGCGTCGGAGTAGAGGAATTGTTGTCATAGTTAAAAATAACAGCCGACTTAATATAAATACGTCGGCTGTTATTTTTAATTAAACTATTCTTTTGTATAAAAATATTTAAGACCTCTTGTGTCCAACCATGCTGTAGCTCGATCTAGTTCATTACCTTGGCGGTAATTTGTTTCAAATCTTACTAGACCTTGCTTGTCCCCGCCAGAAATGATACAAGATTCATATCCTAAAGAATCCATCATCCCTAACAATTCCGGCACTAACGCTGTACCAAACTCATACGTAACAACTTTATTAAATTTATTCACAATAATTGCCACTCCTTCAAATGATTGAATTGTTTTACCCACAATAACCTCGGCTACCGCTTTAGCTGCTTTATCAAAGTTAGCGTGATATTTTTGCATATCCGTCTCATTATCGATAAAGCAAATTTCAGGAAGTAATCCTGTCTTTGTTTTATTAATCCAACCTAAATCCGTAGAAAATTTAATTCCTCGATCTCTCAATCCCAATGCATTAGCCATCGCTTTTGAAATCTTTGCGGCCAACTGTCTATTACCGTATGAAGGATGCAACCACACTTCACAACCTGTACCACCTGGAGAAGCATTTAAATGAAACTGCAAATCTACATCACTATCTTTCACTCTCAAATGATTATTTGCTGCATTACTCCAAACTGCGGTTTTTGTTGTTCCTACTTCGTCACTACAGTTCACATATTTCCATCCTGCTGCTTGCACATATTTAGCGACAGCATCCAAGAAACGTCTGTCTTCCACATGTTCAATTCCATATTCACTATTTGCACCTGGAACAAATTCATTATGACCACCTGATCCTGCAAAACAACCCAT
>NZ_CP152428.1 GCF_038971285.1 Bacillus paramycoides | reverse complement strand
TTCTTCTCAAGCTGTAGCTTTTAAATAAAGTTTGATTAAAAAAATGCTATGAACTTTGATTTTATAATAGAAGAATCCCTGTTATTTTGAAAAAAAGATTGATCAAAATAATAGGGATTAAACTTTATTTAATATATCTATTTCCTTTCTGATTCCTTCAGTAGAATTTTGTAAATAAACCTCATTAATAATTTTCTTATAACTACATCAAAAGGTACTCCTTTTGGGGTGGTTGTTTTTTTATAGATTAACGATTATCAAAAGGTTTATAATCTAACTTTAGGGGCATCCCATAAATAAACATACCTTTTGAAGTGTTTTTTGTTGTATAATGAGAATAATACTTCAAAATTGAATAATCATTTATTTTTAGTGAATTATCCGAAAACAAAATAGATTGGTTGGATTTAAAATGAATATTAGAAAATTTGGTTATATAAGAATTAGTACAAAGGATCAAAACGAAGCGCGTCAAATTGAATCGATTAAAAAATTCGTAACAGATGAACGTGACATTTTTATAGACAAACAAAGCGGTAGGGATTTTAACCGCTATCAATATCAACTTCTAAAAAGAATGTTAAGAGAGGGTGATATTCTGTATATACATTCTTTAGATCGTTTTGGAAGAAATAAAGAAGGCATTCTTCAGCAGTGGAAAGATATTACACAAAACATTAAAGCACATATTGTCGTATTAGATATGCCATTACTTGATACAACTAAATATAAAGATAGTTTAGGTACCCTCATTACCGATCTAGTATTACAAATTCTTTCTTGGCTTGCAGAAGAAGAAAGAACCAGAATTAAAGTCCGTCAACGTGAAGGCATTGATATCGCTAAGAAGAAAGGAACTCATATGGGAAGGCCAAGGGTACAAATCACAGAAGAATTTATTGCAGCCTATAAAGATTGGAAAAATGGGGAGATTACAGCGGTTGAAGCCATGAGAAGAAGCAATATACAAAGCAGTTCCACGTTTTATAGAATTGTGAAACGTTATGAAAACGGAGAGCGTTAACTAAACAATTAATATAAATATCATTAAAAGTAGGGGAGACTGTATTTATGCAAGAAATCCAAGACACAATACAAGGATTCTCCTCTTATTTATTAAGTAAGGGAAGAAAACCTTCAACTATTAAACGATATATATATGATGTAGAAAGTTTCATTCAATGGCTGTACCTATCAAAAGAAATAAATGAAAATAACGTTTGGGAATCGCTCTATAAAAATGATTTCAAAGCGTTTTTTAAATATTTAAAAGAGGATCGTCAATACGCTGATAAAACGGTTCATCGTATATATATTGTCTTAAATAGGCTGTACGAATACTTGAATTTACCAAGCCCCATTGAAGGGTCTATTCAGATAAATCCACCTGATCGCACATTGCGCAAGGAGGATTTCGTTTCTTTCCAGGAAGGAGCACGCTTAAAAGAAGTCATTTCTTCACTAGAGGGCCTTACAGAAAAACAACAATCAACACGCCCAATGATCTTAGAGCGAAATAGTTCTATCATCACATTACTCCTGGATTATGGACTCTCTTTAAAAGAGCTTGTTTCTTTACGAATGGTACACGTTCATTTCGAAATAACACTTTATCGATTCCTGAAGACTCAAAAGTGAATAGAACCATTCATTTGAAGGAAGAAGATAAACTACACTTATACAATTACTATAAAACTATTCCTGAACCTGTACGCCCTAAATATCACAGCAATGATCCGTTATTTGTTGCTTTTGATTTTACCCGGGGGACATATCACTGGAGCTATGAGGATGATGCACCAAAATTTTTAACCGAAATCTCAATACAAAAAATGATTCGTTTAGAAGTGAAACGTGTTAATCTTCGAAAGGGAATTTCTGCTCAGCATTTTCGAAACACCTTTATTTTAAGGAGGTTTCAAGGGGATACTACATCTGAAGAAATCATGAAACAAATAGGATTTAAATCTAACTTATCATTAAAAAGATATTTCGATTACTACAAACAATCCATAAAAAACACAGACTCATAACCGTCAGTTAATATATAATTTTTACACACCTACATAAATTTAGCGAATCAAATGAAAATAGAGGTTTGATAATGAGGGAAAATGAGGGATTATATTCTCTCTACTAATATACTTTACTAAATAGGACTACTAAGTCCTATCTAAATTGAATCTTGACGCTCACTAAAAGATGAAATGCTAGTCCTGAGCATAAAAGACAGTGACATCTTTCAAATTCAAATGCTAAAAATTGATTCAAAAAAAAGAGTAACATTGGTATTATCCCCTATAGGTAGACAGTAAAAAAAGAGTCCATCTGATATGATGGACTCAATACTGTTTTATCTGGAGGGGATTTTTTTATGGCAAGAAAGGGACAATCATTTCAAAAATATACAGAAGAACTAAAGCGAGAAGCAGTTCATCTTCGATTAGAAGAGAGAAAATCATTGCGAGAAATTCGTGAACAACTCAGTGTGAAGAGCGATGCCCAGATTATTGAGTGGGTAAAACGTGCGCAACAGGGGGAGTCCTTTGATGATCAACGTGGTGTCTGGAATCGAAAGAATTTTAATAGTCTAGAAGAAGAAAATGCTTATTTGAAGGCACAGGTTGAGTATTTAAAAAAGCGCAATCCAAATCTACACGGGAAGGAATGGTAATCAATCATAAACGTGTTCGTCGTCTCATGAGAGAGCTGGATATTCAATCTATCATTCAAAAAAACGTCCATTTTATGGAAGAAAAACATCTGTGATATTTAAAAATCATTTGAATCGAGAGTTTCAGGCTGAAAAGCAAAACCAAAAATTCGTAACAGATATTACTTATGTGCGAATCGGAGAACAATTTGCCTATTTGTCAGCTGTGTTAGATCTATACAACAATGAAATTGTTGCCTGGGAGCTATCTTCAAGAAATGATTTAGATTTGGTTTTAACTACATTACGTCAATTAGAAGAGAAGTCATTAACCACTAAGCCCCTTTTCCATTCAGATCAAGGGTTTCAATATACATCTAAATCCTACGCAAAACAGTTAGAGAAATTAGGATTTGTCGGTAGTCATTCTAGACGTAGAAACTGTTTTGATAATGCGTGTATCGAATCATTCTTCTCACATTTAAAAACAGAGAAGTTGTATTTAGTGCGCCCAAAAACATATGAAATGGCCTATCGAGCAATTCAAGAATATATTCACTTCTATAATACAGAAAGGTTCCAAGAAAAACTTCACGGCCTTTCCCCGATAGAATATCGGGAAAAGGCCGTGGCATAATACTCTTTTTATTACTGTCTACTTGACAGGGAGATGACCACATGTCGCTATGCCATGCTACTCTTTTTATTTTAAATAAGACAATAAAAACTAGACAAACTTGCAAGCCCAGTCGCTATTACCATCAAGTTACCTTTTGCAAAGTAACTTTCAGTTTTAAAATACCTATTGATTAAGTCTTTCAAGTGATGCAGCAATTTGAGGATTTATTTCTTCGTTGCTTTCCACATATTCTCTAAGTTTCTTAATTAAATTCTCACCTTTTGATTTATTATCATTTTTTTTAAGTATTATTTGAACACAATAATTAATCCACTTAATATTATTTTTAATAAAATCCATAATACCATCGATATATCTTTCATCTGAAAAAATCAATTCTGCTTCAATTAAGTCCTCTAAACTATCCCTTAAGTTGATGGATGTGGGGTAGCGCCACATCCATCAAGCTAAGATTTTGAGACATCTCTATTACGAGAAATTTACCTTTTTACAGTTATTTATGAGAATTTGACTCGTTTTTTTCATTTTGGGGCTCAATCAATTTTTTAAGTTGATGACGATGTAGACTTCCCCAGGAGAAAAAAAGTGACAGTCATGGACGCGAAAATAAAGTCCTAAACTGTCACTTTTTTGTTGATCTGTTTATGTTATATAGTTATAGGAACCTACAAATGTTCAAGTGAACTTTTAAGACTCGTGTAGCCCCTACCCGCACTATCTGCATCATGGAACAAGTCTTTTGCTCCTTTTAGAATAGCATCCCTGATTTCCTCTGGGGTTGCATCTGGTTTGGCCTCATATAGAAGCGCTGCAAGACCAGCAACGATTGGTGTAGCCATAGAAGTTCCGTTCATTGTACAGTAGTCCTCCCCAACCCTCTTTTCAGGAAAGGATTGGTCATAATCAGAGTTCACTGACCTGAGTGAGATAATGTTCGTTCCTGGTGCAACAACATCCGGCTTCTGATGACCGAATTTTGTTGGTCCTCGACTTGAGAAGTTACTAATGGCATCATCAGCGCTCCCTACTGTATTTTTATCATTGGTTGCCCCTACCGTGATAACTTCAGGTTCTGTCCCTGGGCTACCTATCGATTGTGGAAATGGACCTTCATTACCTGCAGCTGCCAAGACTGTGATACCATGGTTTTGAGCTTCTCTTAAGATTGTGCACAACGGATCAATTTCTGGCGGGTTTAGAGCTATCGCGCCAAGAGATAATGACATAACTTTGATATCATACTTCTCCTTATTCTTAATACACCATTCTATCCCTTGAATGATTCTTCTAGTTGACGTATTAGGCCCTTCAAAAACTCGGACCCCAACAAGGTTTGCTTGATATGCTAACCCCCGGTATTTCCCACCGCTGCTATGCCCATTTCCAGCAGCACATCCCGCGCAGTGAGTCCCATGCCCGCCATCGTCAAAGGGCTCTACCTCTTGTTTCTTGAATACATCATAAAAACCAATGATTCGATTATTTGGCATGGTTAGGTCTGGATGTGGGTAAATACCTGTATCAATAATCGCAATCGTTACCCCCTTACCACTTAAGGAAGTCTCAATATCTGGATTTACAGGATTAGTCACAACCTTGTTAGCAACATCCAATGTAAGGTGATACGTTTGCTCCATAACAACAGACTTGACCGCTGGATTTTTAAGAATCTCCTTAAGATGACTAGCCTTTACTTGTATAACATCTGTGTTGATCGTATCAAATCGATCAATCACTTTAGCACCTACTTCCTCAAGTTGAGTATTTAAGGATGCTGTACTTATTTGGCTATCCTTTTTAAGGAAAACGTTAATGATCTGCTCTTCATCACGTAAATCCTCTAAGTGCTTCACCATCATCGCACTTACCTTGTGCTTGCTTTCCTCAGGTAATTTCATGAGTTCAAACCTCCTGTTTAGTGTTCAAAATCTGTGGTACAGGGGTTATTTTGCACGTTAATTATAGAAATTATGATATTGCGTGATCAATAACTTTAATCACATTTGTATTCTAGGCAAAACCATCTTTATCAAATACTTTCAAAATGAGGATGCTTACTTCCGGTACTACTCCGGTTCTATTAATGGTAGCCGCCATAGTTCCAGCTACATGCGTACTATGTCTTCTGTTGTCGGAGTAGTCGTCAGGTTCGCCATCATCTGAGAAATTTTTTCCTTCAATTACTTTCTTCACATCTTCTCAAGATTACACTTTAGATCTTTTGCTTATTGCAGCGGATCATAATACCTTAAAACTTCGAAATTATTGGTTCTTTTTAAATTTAATCTAAGTTTATCGATGGCCGAGTAATTCCCAAGCTTTTAGCTTCGCCCAAATAGAGGTTCTATCTTATCGCCATCAAATTTAAAAATTGTATCCATAAAATGAAAAAACGCTGTTAGTACTTTTCACTTATTTATTGAAAAATATTTTTACTAATATTAAGATACGTGAAATTATTTAGATTCTAAAAAAATAAATTTATATATTCGTTTGTAATCCTTTTTGAAAAATATATTAATACACATGGATATTGATATGAAATCTTGTATGTTATTCGAGGTTTTAAATAGTTTAAATAAATTTATGAGAGAACTGAGATGAAACAATCATTTTTAAAAAAATTATTGCATATATATATCCAAAAGCTAAAAATCAGACGATAAACAATCGTGATTTGTAAGGAAAACGAGGGGAGTGACGAAACCATGATACATCAATATGAACTAAAATTCTCAGTAATGTATGAGGGCAAGGTAACGAACATACAATCTACAATCATTCCAGCGCGTTCTTTAGAAGAAGCAAATGAAAAATTAAAGTCAGAAGTAAGGCGACGGTTAGGTACATATCACGTGAAAATTGATACAGCAAGTTTATGTAGTTCAGAGGAAAGTCGGTATATAATTGAACTAAAATAAAAATGTCTTTTTTACCACAAGGCTTTTTTATTTTTCATTTAAAAGTTTGAAATAGGTTTTTCCATTCATTATGTATTTACTAATAACAAAATTCTTTCAATAACAGACCCTTTGAAATTTCCGTGCCGTAAATACGAAAAATAGGGAGGAGTTCAAAAAAATATACACTGTTAAATCCTTAAAAATTATTAAAACCCTTATGTATGTTGAAATAAGAACTTGTTTGCATGTGTACCACTCTTTTATGTACAATGAAAGAAAAACATCTTATGAGGTGGAGAGAGAGAAACCCATGAACAACCAACAATTAGTGAATTTACGCATTGATTTTGCTTTTAAACAATTATTTGGTACAAGTGGAAATGAAGATATTCTAATTGCGTTTTTAAATGCAATATTACAAGGTTCTTTAGAATCCCCTATTGTTTCTTTGCAATTAGAAGACCCACACTTGCATCGAGAACATGAAGAGGATAAATTATCAATTTTAGATATTTCCACCACATTAGATACGGGAACAAAGGTAAATGTGGAAATACAGCTAAATAATAATCATGATATGATTAAGAGAAGTTTATATTATTGGGGAAGGCTATACACGTCCCAACTTCAAAAAGGAATGCCATATAGTTCGCTCCATAAATCAATTACGATTAATTTGTTAAATTTCGTTATGTTTTCTGAATACGAGGCATTCCATACAACAGGAATTCTATGGAATCAACAACAACAGAAGGTATTAAGTGATGATATAGAAATTCATATTGTAGAGATTCCAAAACTCATGCAGCAGTGGCGTAATGAACAAGTAAATCCCTGGGAAGATTCTTTCGTTCGTTGGTTATTACTTCTACCAGCGAATGAAGATGAACATTTAACCCAAACATTGGAGGATATTGCGATGAACCAAGACCCTATTTTACAAAAAGCAATGAATAAATGGGAACGTATGAGTCAAGATTCTTCTTTCAGACAAGCGTATGAAGCTAGGGAAAAAACTCTTATGGACGAGGCCGCAAAGTTCGCTCATGCAGAGCAGCAAGGGATTAAAAAAGGTATAGAAGAAGGAAAAATGCAACTTATTCGTGGTATGCACAAAAATGGAATGCCAATAGATGATATTGCAAGGTTTACAAATTTACGTATTGAAGAAATACAAGAAATTTTACAATCATAAATAAATTAACAAATAACACCAACAGATATATCTGTTGGTGTTATTTGTTAATTTATTTATGATTTTTAATTGTATATTTCCAAAATACGAAGCACTTCACACTACAGGAATCTTATGGAAGGTACAGTATTAATAGCTTAAAAGGTAATTGCTAAATTAGTCCTAATTTCTATAACAACAAAATTAGGACTAATCAGTTATTGAAAACATTACATATTAAACATAGGGATGACCATACTATTTATGTAAAAATTTTGTATCTACTGAGAGGAGAAAACTATGCGATTAGAAAAGACCAAGGAACAGATTCCAGTAAATCTCGATCCAAGACTACAAAGGATTATTGCAAAAAGTCAGCAGAATATGGATATCCAAGGAATTACTACAGCAGAGAAAGAAATATCTGTAATCGCAAAGGTGAAGGATCTTTATACTTGGAGCACTATTCCGGGGGTCCTTCAAACTAATGATATCTCTATGGCACCAGATAAATCAGGTCGAATCGTGACAGCTAAAGTTGAATTGACTGAAATGGAGAAGATAAGACAGTCACAAGTTGTGTTAAGCTTGAAAGCCGTTAGACCAGTAAAACCTTTGTTAAAAAGCACAATTGAAGAGATTGCTGCAAGAAGCAATCTCCTACCACCAGGTGCTGCAAAGGATTATGGAGGTCAGGACATAGTGGTTGGGATAATAGATGATGGTTGTGATTTTGTTCACCAAAACTTCCAAAATCAAGACAAATCAACACGGATACTAGCTATCTGGGATCAGAGTGCGGAGAAAAACACCGATAGTTCAGTTGAATATGGGAGAGTCTTTACTAGTGATCAAATCAATAGTGCGTTAAATTCTTCTCAGCCATATAAAACCTTGGGTTATCCTATAATCCCCTTTGACCCAGAAGCTCCAAGGCATGGTACACATGTAATGGATATTGCCGTTGGTAATGGGCGTGCTACTGGTATCCCCGGTGTGGCTCCTAATGCAGATATAGTGTTTGTACAAGCTTATCCTAGCGATATTCCTTGGATAGGGGAAGAAGTTGTTAATTCAACGCTTGGAGACTCTAAACAGATTCTTGATGGAGTAAAATTCATTTTTGATTTGGCTGGAGAGCGGCCTTGTGTAATTAATATTAGCCTAGGAACATATGGTGGTCCACATGACGGAACATCCCTTGTTGAACAGGGGATAGATGGTCTTTTAATTGAAAAACCTAATCGTGCCGTAGTTATTGCGGCTGGTAATTCATATAACCACGGTATTCATGCTGAAGGTTTAGTACCTAATAGAGGTTCTTTTGATCTTCACTGGAAAATAAATGATAAAGATTTTACGTTTAATGAGCTTGAAATATGGTATAAAGGTGAGGATGAGTTCCTTTTAGAGCTCATTAATCCTGAAGGAGATAGTATCGGCAAGATTAATCTTGGAGAAAATTGTAAAGTACTGGACGATCAAGGAAACACCTTGGTGTTTATGGTAAATCGAAAAAGCGACCCAAACAACAATGACAATGAAATAGGTATTTTCCTTGAGAAAGGAATACCCACGGGTACTTGGACAGTGCGTATCCATGGTACCAGAGTAAATCATGGTGCTTTTCATGCTTGGATTGAAAGAGATCTTCCTCGTGGTCAATCTAGCTTTATTTCACCTCAAAATAATACGCATACTTTAGATTCAATCTCTTGTGGACATAAAAGTATTGTAGTCGGTGCCTATGATGCACATGTCCCTGATACTCCTATTTATATATCTTCAAGTGCAGGACCAACACGTGATGGTCGACAAAAACCAGAGATTAGCGCACCGGGTCATGCTGTAATAGCCGCAGCTTCTGGCACATTAAATGGTGTGACAAAGATGTCAGGTACGAGTATGGCCGCACCAGCAGTATCAGGTGTTATTGCATTAGTTCTTGCTGAAGCTCAGGCTAATTGTATCAATCTCAGCATAGACCAAATCCGAGAAATTATAAAGAAAGCAGCAAGGAGAAATCCACCAGATGGACAAGGATGGAATAATCGATACGGTTTAGGAAGAATTGATGCAAGTAAAGCCGTAAAAGCTGTAAAAACAGTTGATAATTAGAAAGAACCTGTTACGGTTCTTTCTTAAAATTGTTTTGGATATTGAAATACATTTTATTTCAATATCCAAAACAATAACAACATCTATTGAATAAATTTCCCCACCAATCTTAGTAATTTATTGATGGTCATTCATTTTAAATAAGGGGAAATTACTATAGGAAATATCGATAAATTATATTAGGTGTTAACTAAACCCTAACGTTTTTTATTATTAATTCCATTAGATTTTCAACGATCCTACGCATCTCAACAGTAATATTCAAAGTGCCTCATCTATCTTCCTTTTTATATGTAAAATATTAGTTTCTTGCTTGAACACATACCTGAAACTCCACAATAGTTAGATAACTATTAATTATTCCTTACCAGCATCATTAATTTTATCGTCAATGATTTGAGAACGAAAGTAGGACTTGTTTTGTTTATCCAACAGGTGCTTGAAAGTATACCTTCTTAAAATTCTCGATAATCTCAGCTCATCATAAGTGGCTCTTTAAAGTGTAACCAACTGAAATAATGTGTTAAAAAATAGGTTGCCACGCCTAAAAACGGTCAATTCAGACAGTTGTATTGTTATTTGCTTTAAAAATATCACAAAGACCTCTTACCGATACCTTGCAAAGCTGATTTATATCGATAATGACCTAAAGCTTTTTCATTAACAAAAGGTTTAAATGCCCTCCACGTATCTGTGCAAAGCACATTAGAAATTGATAATTTAGAACATATTGCATTATCTAAACGAGATACAATAATATATCCTTGACCAATTCCTTTTGAATGAGTGGATTTGTGGCGGCCTATAGATTAAGAACAAGGGCTTTTTCCCTTTATATAGAAGTATCTAATTTCCAAAATTTACATTTTTTCATTTAACTTTATTCGAGTATAGGAATTAAATTTCCTCCATTCAAAATACATGGAGCTGTTCAAAATCCATTTGTTTTAATCCATTAATAATTTATGTCTAGCCGTGTTTGAGAAGTTAACTTCGAATCATACCTGATGCTGTGTGTAAAGAATTCCCTTCAATCATACTCTGAAGAATTATAACTGCTTATAAGGAAAGGGGGATATAATGGTGTAATTATAATAGGTGAGGATTTTAATTTGGAACAATAAAGGACCAACAGTCAATTCAACTAAGCGATAGGTACAGTACTAATATAACTTTCCTACATCCATAATGGTTACAACCGTTCCCCGGTGGAATACCGTGAAACGGTTGCTGCATTATGGCATTTTTATAGTTCTCTATTTAACGAGATTAAACTTTTTTCATTAATTTACTTGATTATTGTCACAATTTGTTTCCACTTTTTCAATCTGTTCGATAACTTGTTTCAAATATTGCTTATATTGGTTTAAAGCAGTAGGTAGGTTTATTGAGCCAGTTTGATTGTTAGTTGTGAAACCCTGCCCCGCATTTTGTCCACCGTTACACACCAATTGAGAAATCAATGGTGTCAGAGGCGTTACAACAGAAACTATCGGTAGGCATTGACCACCAGCTGAAATATTAGTTGCAATCGGATTAGCAGTGAAATCCTGTCCCGCATTTTGTCCACCATTGCAAAGTACTAAAGAAAGAATTGGATCTCTGCTGATAATTGGGCAAGAAACTATCGGTAGGCATTGACCACCAGCCGAAATATTAGTTGCAATCGGATTAGCAGTGAAACCCTGCCCCGCATTTTGTCCACCGTTACACACCAATTGAGAAATCAATGGTGTCAGAGGCGTTACAACAGAAACTATCGGTAGGCATTGACCACCAGCTGAAATATTAGTTGCAATCGGATTAGCAGTGAAATCCTGTCCCGCATTTTGTCCACCATTGCAAAGTACTAAAGAAAGAATTGGATCTCTGCTGATAATTGGGCAAGAAACTATCGGTAGGCATTGACCACCAGCCGAAATATTAGTTGCAATCGGATTAGCAGTGAAACCCTGCCCCGCATTTTGTCCACCGTTACACACCAATTGAGAAATCAATGGTGTCAGAGGCGTTACAACAGAAACTATCGGTAGGCATTGACCACCAGCTGAAATATTAGTTGCAATCGGATTAGCAGTGAAACCCTGTCCCGCATTTTGTCCACCATTGCAAAGTACTAAAGAAAGAATTGGATCTCTGCTGATAATTGGGCAAGAAACTATCGGTAGGCATTGACCACCAGCCGAAATATTAGTTGCAATCGGATTAGCAGTGAAACCCTGCCCCGCATTTTGTCCACCGTTACACACCAATTGAGAAATCAATGGTGTCAGAGGCGTTACAACAGAAACTATCGGTAGGCATTGACCACCAGCTGAAATATTAGTTGCAATCGGATTAGCAGTGAAATCCTGTCCCGCATTTTGTCCACCATTGCAAAGTACTAAAGAAAGAATTGGATCTCTGCTGATAATTGGGCAAGAAACTATCGGTAGGCATTGACCACCAGCCGAAATATTAGTTGCAATCGGATTAGCAGTGAAACCCTGCCCCGCATTTTGTCCACCGTTACACACCAATTGAGAAATCAATGGTGTCAGAGGCGTTACAACAGAAACTATCGGTAGGCATTGACCACCAGCTGAAATATTAGTTGCAATCGGATTAGCAGTGAAATCCTGTCCCGCATTTTGTCCACCATTGCAAAGTACTAAAGAAAGAATTGGATCTCTGCTGATAATTGGGCAAGAAACTATCGGTAGGCATTGACCACCAGCCGAAATATTAGTTGCAATCGGATTAGCAGTGAAACCCTGCCCCGCATTTTGTCCACCGTTACACACCAATTGAGAAATCAATGGTGTCAGAGGCGTTACAACAGAAACTATCGGTAGGCATTGACCACCAGCTGAAATATTAGTTGCAATCGGATTAGCAGTGAAACCCTGCCCCGCATTTTGTCCACCGTTACACACCAATTGAGAAATCAATGGTGTCAGAGGCGTTACAACAGAGATTACCGGTAGGCATTGACCACCAGCTGAAATATTAGTTGCAATCGGATTAGCAGTGAAACCCTGTCCCGCATTTTGTCCACCGTTGCAAAGATTTGACCAATTAAAGTTTTGCATATTAACATCCTTTCAGCATTTTTATTGAAGTCACCTGCAGGGAAACTACACAAAAAGTATTAGTATATATTTAATGTAATATACTCTCTAGGAAAAATTTAACAAACCATTAAAGTAAATACATTTACATAGAACTAACACCTCCAATGTTATTTGTTCCATATTTAATTTCATCAGCTTTGGTCTCTCCATCCCTCTACTTCAAATAAAGGCATACAAGCTGATTCTGGTTTTGCGAGATCAGCGATTAATACGGCTAAACCAATTTCACCTCTAAATAGGCTATTGGGCAATTCTTGTGGATCTGAAGTAGCTGTGTGAACTCCTTTTAACATCAATTCTTGGGCTCGCTGAAGCCAAATCTCTTCACCAGTGTGCTTATATAAATTAAGTAGAGAGTAAGCTTGACCAGCGTGTCCACAACAAAGTCCAATAATCTCAGCAGGCTCTTCCCATACGTTCCAAGCCGACTTTTCTGCCAGATCGAGGTACGTTTTCTCTTTGAGCATTTGGTGAGCGAGAGTCCACAAATGAACCATTCCAGCGGTTCCATTACACCATCCTGACATATAATTGTAAGGAATTTCTTGATCCGACAAAATGCTTTTCCAGCGTAACCCGCGGCCTGCAGGTTCCCCCAGTTCTGCTAATTCACGTAGACGAACCGGGATAAAATTAGGAATAGGTTTGCATGTTGACTGACACCAGCGCATGGTGGCATACATTACACCAGCCCATCCGTGTGCGATACCTAAATATTTCATTTCTGGACAGTCCCGAATCGTAGGGTAACGATTTAATTTTTCCCATAAGCTTTGCAAAATTGTATCACCTAGTGCAAGCAAAGAACTGTTGTTTAATAATTTATTGTCATGCGTTATATCCATTAAAATCGAGCAAGCAAGAAGCGTGCTTGCTTTTCCAAGTGTGAGATCCAAATTATCGCAAGGAACAGAAGATGTCATTACAAATTTGTCAAGAGCGGACTGCTGTGTTACAAAATCCCCCATAGCATGACTGATGAGTGCTTGCACCATATAAATCCCACTTGGAGTATGGAACGGAGAAACGCGACCTAATACCTCAGGGGTGAGCTGATTCGTATTAGTATAAAAGGCGTTAGACTGTCCCATACTAGCAATCGTTTTGTGAAGCCAACGATCTGACAATGCCAGTAAATGGGCATCACCCTGGATACTTGCAATACGATATAGTGCATAGGCAATCCCATTCATCCCACTGTGTGTAGAGCATAATGGTAGTGGCATTCCAGCTGTGACAGCGAACAAGCTTTCCGATGGAGTATCGATTCTTTTAAGAATATTATCTAAAAATTTGCGAGCATGATTAAAATCTATATATTCGTTTTTTTTAATAGTATCTTTTTCTATTGGTATAAAAGACTCCGTATCTACCCTTACTTGGTTTAATTGTTTAGCTAAATGAGCCATAGAAGGGAAACGCCCAGCAGGCTCTTTATGTAAGGCTTTTTGTAAAATTTCTTCCATTTCCGGCCAAGGTTCTTGCCCGTATTCGGTAAAGGATAACATACTTCCCTCACGTATTTGTCGGAACAATTCGTTACGATCATACGAAAATTTTTGATAATGTTCACCGATGATGAGGAAGTACAGCATGGCTGCTAGTGAATATTGTTCCGAAGCAAATGTTGCTTTCCGTTCGCTAGGTGTTATCTGTTCATGCCTTGTATACTCGGGTGAAGAATAAAATAAATGTCCTCCGCAGAATGGTTGATAAAAATCTTTATCTGTACCTTCAAGTCTACCCAGACCAAAATCGATTACTTTTAGGGAACCTTCTTCCTCGAACAGAAGATTTCCTTGATGGACATCTCCGTGAATAACATTATTTGTATGTAGATGAACATACGCTGATACAATTTTTTTGCAAAGCTCCAGAAGTTTATTACGACTTTCTTTTATAGGAAGTTCGCGAAATCGTTTTGCTACTCTGGATACATGCTCACCTGAGCATAATTCCATTACAATATAGCTGCGATTCTCAGTGACCCCACCGGTAATATATTTTGGAGTAAACGTACCATCCAGATGTTTTAGGATAGTCGTTTCCCGCTCATACACTTGATTAATTTTATTGTTATGACAAGGACGCATAATTTTAAGTGCCAGCAGATTGCCCTCTTTATCTTTCGCTTGATAAATTTCACTGTCTTCCACCAGTTGAATGCACTTATCTAACTCGAGTTCGTTAAACTGGTATCCCTCAGGAAACGATGGTTGTATTGGTTTGGCCTGCTCCGAATTAGACGGTACGAGAATGTTCCAATTCTTAAAGTTCATAAGCAAGGGAAAGGCCAGCTCCATAATTTTATTGGGATCTTTTTTTTTCAATTTGCTGTAGCGGGTAACCGCATCGTAAATAGTCATTGAACTTCGGAACTCTTTGAGCAGTGCAGCGCCTTCCGGGTCAACGATTGTTGACTGAGTTCGAGAGCGTGGACGGGATATTACATAAGAGTCCTCACTACCCTGCACTTTAGCTCTTATATCGGCAGGAAGCTCTTTTACAGGTGTGAGTTCCACATCCTCAGGTAATATTAAAGCCTCTTGAAAATCCATGATTAATACCTCCAGATAAAGTATTAGTAAATAAATGATGAGGTGGAGCCCATGTTGAAGAATCAATGCCCATGTTTTGTAAACGTTCAAGTGCATATTTCCAAGGTTCTACGTTGGTTGTTGGATATAATTTTGCTTCGAAAAGGAAATTAGTAAGTTGGGAAATTATCCATAGACGCCAACTGAAACGCCCCCATAGCATGTCTATTGGTGGATCCATTCCCCATGAAAGTAAACCATCGTTAGAAAAATCAGCAGTAAATGGTACGCCATGGGCAGGTGTACCTTCTATTTTTTGTCGAATACGAAGAGCAGCTTCCTCACAATCTTCAAAATTTGAAAAGTAAGCAACCATTTTATCTGGTCTCAATAAGCCAATCACATCTTGACCAATCTTAAAATTCTGTACGTTCATATCTCCAAGTACGTCTGCTGTTGCTTGGAAGACCTCTCGTATTAGAGAAGGTTTTGGAAAAGGGCTGATATACAATTTGAACTTACTCTGGTTTTCTGTTTGGGAAGAGCGTTTCTCTTTAGCAGAAAACGATAACCAACCAGACTGAATTGTCTTTTGCTTATGGTAAGACCATTTTTGATCAAATCGGGACTGAAAATTCCCCCCGTTATCAAGACCTAAAGTTTTTAAAACAGATTCGGGAGATGGATATTTTTTTTCCCATTCTGGCGAGTTGGGAATCCGATTATAGAAGTACATACGTGCTATTAACGTATTATAATCGGCTCCTTCGAGTAAATCACCGTGTTTCAAAGCCTCAATAGATAGTCTAGGGATTAAAGAATCTATTTTTTCTTCAAAAATAGATTCGTAAAGGAGTGGATACGCAGCTGTTCCAGAAATAAAAGAGCCATTATTCTGGATTTCTAAAATTCCGTCTAGAACCATCTTAGCGATTAATTCTAGTGAGTTTTCTCCAAACAATGCTTTAAAACTAGAAGGTAGAATGCCTGGCTGTTGCAGAGTATAGAAAAGCAAAGCTGTATTTTTACAAATAGATTTTATTTCAAGTTGAAATGAATAAAACGGATAAAGAATAGCATAATGGTTCTCATCATTCTCTAAATGAGTGAACAATTGTTTTATTTGAAAAGGTAATTGGTCAAGCATAGCAATCCCATAATTTGGATTCGACCGAAAAACCATAAGCTCTATGTTTTTTAATAAACCAGTTTTCAATAATATTTCCCCCTAACATTTATATTTCATTTAATTACAAATTCAGTCTTTCCATCCAACAGCTGTTTATACACCTTGGTACTAAATTAAAATCCCCTGCTCAGACGGAATAAATTAAAACCTAATTGGGTTCAATAATTATGTGAATAAATTAAAACCTAATTGGGTTCAATAATTATGTGAATAAATTAAAACCTAATTGGGTTCAATAATTATATGAATAAATTAATAGATAGAATAAAAGGAGAGATTTATATGGAATCAGATAATAATCGTTTAATTCCAGTCATGATTGAAATGCGTGTCTCTCATGAAGATGATCATTTCTTCTTAGCACGAGATTCCAATCCTTTTGGTCTGAATGGATTTCAGAGAGATTTTAGTTTCAGCCCAATCCCCTTGCCGTATACACAAGGAGAGGGGCCAGCCATGGAATCAATTCATGAAAGTGGTGTGATTATTCGTGGAAAGATTTTGGGAGAGGATATGGATCAACTAAGGGCTCACGAAAAAGTTTTGGGAATATATTCAGACCCCGTGATTAAACCATTTGTTCCTGAAATGCCCCCGCAAAACAACTCAATCTGTACCTCTATACCAAAACTGACAGGTACTGTTTCCGATGTAGTACGCTATCTTGGAGCTCATGAAATTTGGTGTAATGGGTACACAGGGAAAGGAGTTGTTGTAGGAATTGTTGATGGCGGAATCGAAGCCGTAGGGAGAGCGAAAAATGGGCAGGTTAACCGGGTAATCGACGGTTTTCCAACAGAAAATTGGGGGCAAAAGTCATCTTGGCCGTTTCACGGAAATATGACTGCAAGTGATGTGTTGTTTATTGCACCAGAAGTGAACCTTTATGATTTACGGATTGCCGAAATCATAAATGAAAAACCAGAGGCCCTTTTATCAAATGCGCTTGCCGCTTATCATTGGGCAATTGAGCGTTACCGCAAGGATGGCACACCACAAATTTTATCTAACAGTTGGGGAATTTTCGATCCAACCGAATGTATGGATTATGCAACAAATCTCAATCATCCATTTAATCGTATCGTGGCAGAAGCCATTGAGGAAGGAATCGTAGTATTATTTTCAGCAGGGAACTGCGGAGAACCTTGTGGTCATTCAGACGCTACTTGCAATGGAAATGTCGGTGGAGGCAAGGATATTTGGGGAGCAAATGGTCATCCATTAGTCATAACCGTCGGAGCTGCTGACCTTGAAGAAAATATAGCCACATACAGCAGTCAGGGACCTGCAGCGTTAGATCCCCACAAACCAGATTTATGTGCACCAGTTCATTTTAAAGGATATCATCCGCTTATAGAGTCTGGTACTTCAGCTGCATGTCCAATCGTATCAGGGGTTGCCGCATTATGTAAGCAGGCCAATCCGTTACTTTCACCAAAACTGGTGAAGCAAGGACTCATCGAAACAGCAAAAGATTTAGGAACCTTGGGATGGGATACATACGCCGGAGCGGGGATGATTCAAGCAAAGAAGGCATTCGACAAATTGACTAATTGGAATGTAAATAAAGACTTTGATACGAATGAATACCCCAAATGTACACAAAATAATACCGATTCTTTTTCAAATATGAACAGTAATCTACGTTTAGAAAATAACTCTTCAAATGAAAAAGAAATTGTTCGTGTTCTTGTTGAAATACGTATGCCCAAAGACGTCAATCCGACCTTTGCTACAGAATCCGCCTTGGATAGATTTGGATTCAAAATAGATCGTAAATTCGCCCCGGTTAACATAAAGCCAGTGAAACATCTCGATATGTATGAAGCTGAGGATAAAACTGTAATCGTTTGTGGAATTATTGAAAAAAGGATGATAGAAGAAATAAAATCACAACCAAATATTATTGATGTTTACTTAGACACATCGATTGCCCCATTTTCCAATAGTTTTACAGAAGAATCTGTAATGACATCTAACTCTTCGGTTAGGACTCAATGCCCACCATTCACATCTAACCCGATTGATACGTTTGACAAAATAATTAATCGGAGGAATAAAGAAATGACAAATTTTAATATGAATGATTATCTCGGAAGTGCAACAATGTCAGAAAATAACGAATCTCAACAAGAAATTGCTCATGTTCTTGTTGAGATTCGTATGTCCCAAGATACCACTCCAAGTCTTGCAATGTCTACTGCAGAATCTACATTGGATAGATATGGATTCTACATAGATCGTGAATTTCAGCCAGTTCATATACAACCGAAGGATGATTTAATGGTAGATATGTCTGTAAATATGGAAAAAGCCGTACTTGTTCGTGGAACTATCAAAAAAGAGAAAATCGAAGAAATAAAATCACAGGTAGATGTAATTGATGTTTACTTAGACACACCAATTGCTCCGTTTTCCAATTGTTTTGCTACGGGAACTGTTACGGATACCCCTATAATGCATGGGAGTGTTGATTGTAATACAGAAACGGCTAAAGGCAATCCTTTAGATGTGGCTGCTTACTTAGGTGTTGATCAACTTTGGAGACAAGGATTTAAAGGGAAAGGAATTGTTATCGGAATCGTAGACGGTGGAATTGAAGCGATGGGGCGTACGCCAAACGGAAGGATTCCAAATGTTATTGGCGGTTTTCCTATAGACAGTTGGGGAATGGGGGCGTATTGGGATAAGCATGGCAACATGACTGCAACAGATGCCTTGTTAATGGCTCCAGAAACCCAGCTATATGACTTACGAATTGCTGATCCAAACAATAGCATTCCGGCCATGATAAGTAATGCAATTCAAGCTTATTCTTGGGCAATTAACCAACACCGTTTAAATGGTACTCCTCATATCTTATCAAATAGTTGGGGAATCTATCAGAAAGCATGGGACGAACGGTATGCAACAGAACCGAATCACCCTTTCACACGTATGGTGGTGGAAGCGATTAAGGAAGGGATTCTCGTCTTGTTTTCGGCTGGAAACTGTGGACAATTATGCTCAGATTTCAGATGTCAGAATGACATTGGTGCCGGTAAAAGTATATGGGGAGCGAACGGTCACCCAAGTGTAATGACCGTGGGAGCCGCCAATATCGAAGAAAAGCTGTTAGGATACAGCAGTATCGGGCCTGCTGCATTAGAACAAAAAAAGCCGGATTTCTGTGGCATTGCTCAGTTTAACGTAAATAATGTTATACACAAGGGAACATCTACGGCCTGCCCAATTGCCGCTGGCGTGGTAGGGTTACTAAAGCAAGCTAGGCCAACTTTAACGCAAGATCAAGCAAAACAAGCGCTTATGAAAACCGCTAAAAGCATAGGTGGAGAAGGCTGGAACACTTATTCTGGATCGGGAATTATTCAAGCCAAAGCCGCTTTTGACCAGATGTCAAAAGAAGAAGGTCAGAAGTGGGGTACTGTGGAAAACCTTGGAGGAAGGATAATTCACGTACCTGCTGCTGTCTTAACTGATGAAAAGAAGATGGATGTTTTCGCAGTAGGTTTTGACTGTGCTCTTTGGCATAAAAGTTGGAATCAAAATTCATGGAGTGATTGGGACAAGATAGATGGTTCTTGTCTTTCGGCACCTTCAGCTGTTGCGAGAACGGCTGATAAAATAGATGTATTTGTCCTTGGCCCAGACAACGCAGTATGGCACAAAGAATTAGGAATCGGAGTATCAAAGGAATGGACAAGTATTGGAGGGCTTTGCCAGTATGGTGTTGCCGTCTCTTCATGGTGTGAAAATCGACTAGATATTTTTGCTGTCGGCTTAGATAGTGCGATGTGGCATAAGTATTGGGATGGAAAAGAATGGAGTAAATGGGAGTCAATCGGTGGTGTTTGTTTATCAGCTCCCGTGGCTGTTTCGAGGGGAACCAATCAAATAGATATATTTGTAATTGGACTTGAATCAAAACTGAATCATATTTCATGGAATGGTTCAGTTTGGAGTTCCTGGTCAGAATTAGGTGAAACTCCAATCCAAGGTGTATCTGTTTCTTCAAGTAGCGCTAATCGTTTGGAGATTTTTGCTGTCGGCAAAGATGATATTGTACTTCAAAAGGTGTGTAATAATTCAGAATGGTCTGATTGGATTGCCACTCCTTTTGTTTCTGTCGGTACTCCTGTAGTTAGTTTTCGAGAAAATGGAACAGCTGAAATATTTATGCGTAGTAATTCAAGTAATTTATTGCATTCGTCTACAAAAGTATAAAGGATATATATAATTTGTTGAATTTAGTGGAGCATAAGCCTTAACTTTCGTTTATAAAACTATTTTATATTACGAGGGGTGTCAAAGGTTTTGCTGATTTTGTTGAGTAAAGTACAGAGCATTTCACTACCGTCACTTAAAGTTACTCATAACAAGAAAATAGTCTACACACGCCAACATCTAAAATGTACCTTTCCTTTGGTTGAACCTAGTTCTTTTTACAATTGGAATTTACATTATTCGTACAGTCACTTAAATAATAAGCAAAGACCATCCAATATATATTTGCTATTACCAGATTTCTTTCACTAATATACCCTTTAAAATTCTAATTCAATAAATAAGAAAAATGGACAAACTTTATAAAAAATACACACTGTTAAATTTATAAAAAACTATTGAAGTCCTTATGTATGTTGAAATAAGAGATTGTTTGCATATGTAACATTCTTTTACGTACAATAAAAAAACATCGTACGAGATGGGGGAGAGGAAAACCCATATCCAATCAAAAGTTAGTAAATTTACGTATTGATTTTACTTTTTAAACAATTATCTGGTACAAGTGGAAATTAAGATATTCTGGTTGCCTTTTTAAATGCAATATTACAAAATTCGTTAGATTCACCCATTGCTTCATTACAGCTAAAAGACCTACACTTGCGCCGAGAACATGAGGAAGATAAATTATCGATTTTAGATATTTCAGCTACATTAGACGAAGGAACAAAAGTAAATGTAGAAATACAGCTTCTTAATTACAAAAAGGAATGCCTTATAGCTCTCTTTATAAAACAATCACAATGAATTTATTAAATTTTGTGATGTCTCCAAAATACGAAGCATTTCACACAACAGAAATTTTATGGAATAAACAACTATAACAGGCACTGAGTGATGACATAGAAATTCATATTGTATAGTTTCCGAATTTAATACAACAATGGCGTACTGAACAAATTAACCCTTGGGAAGATTTCTTTATTTGTTCATTGTTTTTTATTACTTCTAGCAAATGAGGATGAACATTTAACCCAAACATTGGAAGGGGATTAAACAATGACAGATGCAACTTATTCAAGGTATGCGTAAAAATGGTACATATGTAGAAAATAGTGTAAAACTTCCAAATTTTATAGAAATGGAAATACAAAGATTCCTACAAAATTATATTTTCAAGGTATTATTATAAATTTTATGAAAACCCTTTATTTAAAAATAAGAGGGTTTTCATTTTGTGACAATAGAAATGATATCTTATCCTGTATCCCAAAAATAGAAGACTTAATCCACACATAAAGTAATATTTCGCTCACTTTATGCTTCAACAATCAATCGGATTCACCTTAATTTTTCTACCAAGATTTTTATGAAGTATCTAGTTTAGACGATACCTGTACAAGAGCAATTGTCCCCGTTCTCGTCGCAACAACATATAGTAACCTCTCCATTGACCACTATAGTAGTGCACTCTTTATTTTCCAGTTTATCTAGGTAACCTTGGGAATCCGGATGCTGATTATGGTTCTTTTTAAAATTTTGTTCAAGATGACCTTTTTTATTTAATTCACTCATAATTCATCTTTTCCTTCGTTATCGTATCTTTCGACTTATTTCAATTTTTTTAATTAAGTAGCACTATTTTTTAGGGTACCAAACTAAAAGGATAAGTTCCCTAAAAGTTATTCTCTCTATAGCCCAAAGTTTTGATACAGCTTTTTAATGGGAAATAATTTTAGTTAGACGTTATTAATAGACTAGGGGGCATTTATTAGGCAAATAAAAGGGCAAACATCGAGGAAGGATAAAGATATACAGGCAAGCACTCCAGAATGAATCATGAAAAATTCAATATATAAAGTAGTTCAAAATCTTTTTCTTGAGTGCTTCATTGAATTAGAAAAACGAAGCATATAACTGAATATACGCTTCGTTTTTCTACTGTATTCCAATATGAAGGATAAGTTGATGACTTCTTTAAAAGAATAATCAAAAATTATACATACAAACTACTTTTATTAGAACACCCTAAAATAGTTCAAACAAGAAAAAGACGTTTAGAACAAGTTTTTTGAGTTTGAAGTCGGATGTTTGGTACTTAAAATAAACACATCAATAAAATAATCGTGACCCCCAATAATATTATCACGTTGGACCAATTTGCATATGAATGTGGTTCTTGTGTTGGGGACGTAACTGCTGAGCAGGAGGTGGATTGTCGATGTAATCAGGATGTATTACAAACCCACCTACATCTCCAATTTCCTTTGGTGGCCACTTATTATTTGGGCCGATTCCATTACATTCACATTCAAAGGTTGCAAAACGGAATACCGAGCGAAAAAGGTCATGTGTCAATGGATCTGAAACAGGGTCTAGTCGCATTGGATTGCCTGATATGACTGGTTTATTTCCCCAGTCGTTCAATACCTTGCGGACAAAAGCCACACCTAAGCTGGTTCCCTCAAGGCCAGAAAAGTCAAGTGCCCGCCCCTGGTTATGACAGTCAGTTGGTGGTCCGCTGCCATGACCAATACCCATATGCCGAATAACAGCCACGTCCGGTTCAGATGCGTTAACCCATTGAGTCAGGCGATAAAGACAGATTAGCATACGCTGATCTAAGTTATCAATCAATGGAGCAGGACCAGCTTCATTGATAAAGTTAATACCATTGATGTTAGCGGGTTTGACTACAACTCTCGTAGCAGGTTGAGGCGAACTGATGGACGTCATCCAATCACCACTATATGGAGTTTGGGTGGAACTAAGTGAAAATTTCCCATTCTGTATTAGGTAACCCATTACTAGATTTGCCTGCTCTAGAGTCAAATCACGACTAGGCGTCCACATCCCTGGAGGAAGAGGGTCCAAGTTTAAGCCACTAACTGGTCCACTTTGATCAACGTTATTTGTTACTAGGTCAAAGCGGCGATACTCCTTGTCCTTAAAGAAGTAAGCCTTTTCTCCCCCTTGGTAGAGTACAGCATCAATTTTGTCTGTCCAGATGCCTGGCCATGCGGAACTAATAGACATTGGATAACCAGGATCGGCGCGGTCCAGAGAAATATCATAACGTAGATATTCCGAATCACGGAAAAAATAGATTTTTCCGTTGCCCCAATTGACTGCAGCATCGATACGATCACTCCAAATCCCTGGCCAATGGTCCGCAATTTTGCTCGGAGGATTAGGGGGTAAATATTCTGGGTCTACGGCATTATTGCCGATGTCGAAACGAACATATTCATCCCCATAAAAAAAGTAAACCTTACCAAATCCCCAATAGACCGCAGCATCAGGTGCATCTTGCCTTAGCCCTGGCCACATAGGAGAGATGGATTGTGGGGACTGATCCTGTGTTCCGTCGTGGAAATCATATCTAATATATTCAGTACCCTGAAAAAGATATGCTTTGCCATTTGGCCACGGTAGAGCTGAGTTAATTAAATCCATTGCTTTCCTCCTTTTGTAAAATCATTTCAGATAGTAACTATTTTTTGTAATTATGGACAATAGTATTCACAGTTATGTTGTGAAATTTTCCAAATAATTAAGAGGAAACACAAATGCGATATTTTAAAGGAAAACAGTTTAAGGAAGATATTTTTTTGCAACGGTCGACTACTACTTTGGTTTTTCTTTAAGTTATCGTGATGTTTCTAAAATTTTAAAAGAACGTCGTATCGTTCGCTTCGAAAAACAATAATCATCAATCTATTAGATTTCAAGTTATTTTCTAATGATGATGCATTTCACAATACAGGAAAATCCTTGAAGACAAAGACACATCAAGTGTTGAATGATGATATTGAAATCCATTTTGTAGAAATTCCATAGTTAGTTAAACAGTGTTACGTAGAAAATTTGAACCAATGGGAAAAGGCATTCGTTCGTTGGATTTTATTATTACCGGCACATGAAGGTGAACATCTAACTCCAAATTGCTATGAATCGAGATCCAATCTTACAAAAAGCGATGGATAAATGGGAAAATATGAGTAATGATTCTTCTTTCCAACTTACATATGAAGTTCGTGAAAAACTTTTTCTTGATGAACAAGCGAAACTTGCACATATAGTACAAGAGGGTATGGAAAAAGACATTGAAGAAAGTAAGATGCAAATAATTCAAGGATTGCATGAAATTGGCGTACCACTTGCAACTATTGCAAAAGCAAGTAAGTGAAGCTTTGAGGAAGTAGAAAGTGTCTTGAAATTAAAGTAAATTTAAAAACATACAGAACTTATGTTAAATACAAATTTGTATACTATTCATTAGAAAACGTGTGAGTGAAAGTAGACGCTCATTATCGTAGTATGTCTAATGGAAAAGCATTGCTGAAGATTTTGGCGGTGCTTTTTCATAATCAACTTTTTGATATTTTTCATTCTGATCACAATGCCACTTTAAATCTTTTGAGAATATATCCACACCTAGCGGCATATATCTTAAACACCATAGATATGTGAAAGGGTGAGAGTATGATTTCATCATATTCAGTAAGATACATTTTAATAACAGGCAATACTTTTATAAAAAAAGTAGTCACTGTATATGCATCTTCTGCATTCTTCGCAATTGAAAAAATCAAAAAAGAATTAGAACGCCGTTTTTCTAATCCTACAAAAATTGAAGTCTATACAATGTAAATATTTATAACAATTCAAATGAATAAGGTGAAACCCGATATCGATTTCACCTTGTTCTATTTTTAATTTATTATATATTAACTACACAAAAATTCATCATCAAAAATTATTTATTAATAAATCCCAAATAATGGTTTCACATTTGGATCTGCAGCAATGTGTTCAGGTAAGATATACCCCATTGAATCACGTGAAAATTCTATTTCTAACTGTTTGAAACATTCGTCTACGAATTCTGAGCATATATACTCATCATCATCCTTGTGTCTTCCAATACCTAGACCTATACGTGCCACAATTTTAGCTATTTCATCTTTGTCGTAATTTCGATTCAAAAAATCCATTGCTTTTTCAAACATTTTCATTATTTTTTCGGTATGAAAATCATTATTTTCAATTTCTTTGTGTCGAGCTATATATATTTCTCCGTTATATTTCTCCTTACTATTTTCGTAATTGTACATATAATGAGAGAGAGGAACTGCCCTAACGCCGTCATCTTCCACGCTTTCTAATATAATTATATGATTATTCCAATGAAATAAAACACCTACATGACTAAAAATTGAGTCGGAAGCTTTTTTGATAAGTTCACTAACTAAATAATGACCACTACACAAAAGAATGTCCCCTGTTTGTATTTCCTTTTTTGCTTGTTCATAAGAGATTTGATTTATCCCATTAAATTTATTAGTTCCCATTCATTATTTCACCTCTAATTATTTAAGGATGTTATTTCTTAAAGCGTATCTAACGTCATTCAATTAGAAACTTAAGCTAAGTAAAATTGCGCATAAATAGGTGTGTTGTATGTTCCCTTAAAGATATTTTAATGTAACCCAATTAAAAACTTCTAGAAGGATACCTTTAAAAACTTTGCAGTAAAAGCAGTAACCTTCTATATAATTAACCATAATTTTTTTATGTTAATTTAAATGTAATAAAACACAAAAATTTTCTTCCAAATTCTTTAAAGAGGCCTTAAATTCCTTCTAACCCAAGAACCTTCTACAGAACAATTAAATAAATAGATTTATGCTCTACATTCATTGTGTTATGGTCTTACATTTACTGAACCACCAACAATAGATGGTAAAAATGAACACGACTGCTCCATACTATTTTTTAGTAATAATTCTATAAATTCATTTGGTAATACTTCAGGTGCTTTTCCTACTCGCGGTTCATTTTCATCCCATGAAATTAAAATAATACGTCCCTCCTCATTTTCTGTAAAATTTAAAGGAAGTGGTAGCCGAGCTTCCCTAGGTCTGATATTTTCTATAAATGTTATAGGATTTTTGTGTAAAATCAGTTGGTAGAACTGATTATTATGAATAAATCCAATTGCATTTTCCATCTTATATATCTCTCCTTATTATGTTGCCTGTTTTTAATATAAAAACAAAAGGTTTTCATTTTGGAGCTATTTTAGAAATAACTAAGGTTGCACCAACAATTAGTATTACTCACTTTTAATAATTTGATGAATTCTATGCCAATGGTAACTTTATTTAATGAATAATTTTATTGAGTTTTTATCAAACTTCATTTCATCGTTGTACTATTTTTTAGTAAAGAAGGAAAACAAATCGCTTCCTTCTTTATTTGTTCCTTGGTATAAATATGTTGTCTAATTAATTACTAAGCATAAAAATCTCTTTACTATTATTACATCTAATGTATTATTTTTTTCATAAAGTGAGAATGCATATCATTAAAAAGGTTTTGGACATGCTCCTTTTGCTATTCTTTGCGATGTATATAGCGTGCGAATTTTCAGAACCAACCATTAATATTGGTTTTGCAGCAATAGATAGGTTCTGTCGTAAAATTTTTAAAACTCAGGAATACTTTTAGAAAAGGTGAACAGGAGTGAAAAGAATATCTGAACTAAAAGGTGGAATAAGGAATTTTCGAGTTCTGCCGTTGACCTTCCTGCAAATCTTTGGGACAGACGATTGATTCTAAATTACCATCCAATGGCTGTATTCGACGTGGGAAACGTTTTTATCTTTATACTCTCAAGTCAATTGATATTATCAGAACAAATTCAGAAGATACTCTATTGATGCTCTTAATGGATATGGATTAAAAGCTGCAAATTAAACAAAAATAGCCACAATCTATTTATTAATAGGTTGTGGCTATTTTATTAAGTGGCCTCAAAAAGAAATAATCATTGCCGCGCCCTATTTAGCGTTTCAAAATCAAATGACCTCACTATATTTATACGATTATTCGAAATGTTTAATTTATTTACATAATTAATGGGTAGTTCTAGTAAATGCTCTAAAAATTCAGGTTTAGCAGTTCATTAAAAAATCGACAGGAGTATTTGCCGTTGAAAGATCAGAGTAGTGATCTGTGTGAAATCAATCAAGATAGTGAAGAAATACGGACAGGATTTTTCAATTTCCCATCAAGTCGTAGAGAAGTAAAATACTCGGTCACTGAGGGTCTTGCCATCTTTGAAGGTGACATAATACTAGGTACTGTCGAGGATATAAGGTGACTTTAGTTATTAATACCAGTAGTAATGAATTTGAAAATAATTCCCGTTTAATTGAAGATTTAATCAAGGTAACCACAATCCTTAAAGAAGAACTATATAATAAAAAATTTAAGATATATTTAAACAATAAGAATGGAACAAGATATACAGCCAGGTGAATACTTTGAAATTCCTGTGGTTTACATTGGTCGTGATTATGGACTTCCAGCACGCGCTGTGATTTACAGGCTAACTCCTGATCAAGAAACACAACGTAGAAAAGATCGTGCATATAAAGAAAAAAGATAAAGATAACTTTTAGCGATCGAATTAAAAAATTGCAAGAAATCAATTTGTATGTGACCAATATTCCATCGGAATATGTTTCACAAGAAACGATTCATGAGTTCTACTCCCTTCGTTGGCAAATCGAAATCATTTTTAAAACGTGGAAATCGATCTTTCGTATTCATCACAATACAAATATAAAAAAGGAACGGTTAGAGTGTCATATCTACGGGAAATTAATTGCGCTCTTATTATCTTCTACAGTGATGTTCCAGATGCGACAATTACTACTGGTTAAAAAACAAAAAGAACTGAGTGAATGGAAGGCCATGTATATGATTCATGATTACTTTCGAGTACTATATCAACAAATGCAAGATCAATCGAATCAGTTAGCAAAAAGTTTTCTTCGCTTGTTTCATCTACTTGATAAAAATGGACAGAAGTCACATCGATATCGAAAGAAAGCTGTGTTTGATATCTTAGGTATTGCATACGTACAACATCTATCAAAATAAAAATGAAATAGTTTTAAAAAACTTAACCCGTAAGGGTTATTTAGCATGCCCTTTTTTCTATATATCTCTTTTTCTTGAAGTGTTACAAAGAAAATTTTACATATTTCTGTATTATGTTTTTCTTAGCTTGATGGCGATGGGGTACGGCAATGATTCTTTACTTTTCGAGCCACTGGAGAAAAATCCATTTTATAATCTCATTTTTATAGTTTTTTGTATTCGATAGTAACAAAAACGAACGTTTTTGTTACGTTTTCTATTTGAAAATATAAATGTCTTAACTGTTGAATTAGCTGTAACAAAATACTGTATCTGATTCCTTGATTAACATAATGGGTTCAAAATCGAATGTAATATAACAAGCCACTTCTATAAAGAAAGTGGCTTGTTCTGTTCCATAATTCGAAATATATCTAAAAAAATTTCCCTATATTTTAGGAATTCGTTTATATTAGAAATCTGTTCCTAATTAATTCTTAAAATTACGACAATACCTTGAATTCTATGCTTTCACTTGGTTCAGTAATGTCTGAAATAACAAATCCTGAATCTTTTCCATCCCACTGTTTACTAGATGGGTTTGTATTAAAAGAGAAGGCAATTCCTGTAACAGCTTTAAATAAATCACCAGCATCTCCTCTGTTTCGATTACGTTCTAAATCTAAATTCCCATCAGCCTGTACCACAGCACACTGATAGTGCTGAAATGCTGTACCAGATTGATATTCATTTGAACCGTGTATATCACAATGATAAATAGCAAGTCCACTCGAAGGAAGATATCGATCTAGCCCTAAATTTGTACGATTTTCAATAAGGAAATATTCATTGTCTGTATCAGTATTGTATCTCATTACAGTATTATAATCACCATGCTTTGCAGTATATATGCCTTCTGTTAGGATAACTTTGTTTTCACACCATCCCACTAAATCTCTTAGGTATGCACATACAGAAGATGGAGTTAAGCCATCATTTAGATGGTTGCCGGAACCCATTAGACAGTACAGTCCTATCCCCTGGCTCTTTTGGAAATCACCATCTCTTTTCCCATAATCATATAAATCACAAAAACGACAAAGCAAATGACCAGTTTCATGACAGAATGTTCCAATCCTTAAATCTTGTGCTGATGAGCCAAGACCAGTTAATAAATAAAAATGAGTTTTCATCCCATTATACTCCAAATTTATATTTGAGTTATGTGACCAAAGTTCGCCTCGGTGATCAGATTCTCCTGCATAAAGAAAATTTATTACATCAACAATCCCTCTTCCTTTAGAGTAAAATTGTTCCAAATCAATATTTAAGTTGTTTACTACAATATCCATAGCTTCTTCTACAAATAAGTTTTGAATATAATATTCACGTGCTCTAGATAGCTTTATAGGGCCTACTACATGATTTCTATAATTTAATTTACCATTAGACATAATTTTAAAATTTTCTTTTACTGAGCAAAAGTTACCGTTTAAATTATAATTTTCACCATTGAGCATGTCATCAACTTCATTACTTGTAATAGAGGTTGATGACATGCTCAATTAGTACTGTCAAGCCTAATACATCACCTTCAGTAATTCCATTATCATTTACTTAAATATCACTAAACATACTGCTTTTTACTTAACCCGAAATGTTCATAAAAATCAAAACTTTATTATAATTAAATACAAAAATATATATACTAATTCACATCCGATTCTTTAAGTTTTTTCTGTAAAAATATAAAAATCAAATACTGTTCTCTAACAAGATTTATCCGACTTTCTTTTTCTTCTCACATTTCATCTGCTTAAAAACTTATAACTAGTATTTGCTCCGTTATGTAGGTTGTTATTATACCCATTAATATAAGCAGTATACCCCTTTCAATATTGCTAAAATTCAACTCCGAACATTAAGATTGTAAGCCATAAAAGGTGTAGATATTTATGTGAAAACACTCAACTAGCTATTAAAGAAGAACATACATATTGAGATAATGGATCCTCCTAAATGATTTCATACACCTCACATTTTAAATTTTAAAAATAGAAGTATCTAAATCCTATTCAGCAGTTACATATATTTTTTTATACATAAATGAACTTACAACATTACAATTAAATATACAGAATTAACTAAATAATCACCATGATTATCAAATTTAATAGGATTACTCCAAAGTTAAAAGGTTCTCTCTATTAATTGATAACTAATAAGTATAAATTTTTTTTAAAAGAAAATAATATTAGCATGAAAATAAAGGAGGAATATTCAATGAACGATAGCTCTCAAACAAAAAAAGAGGTTTATGAAATGATGTTACACAAAGCTAAAACTGATAAAGAATTTTTCACAAAATTAGCTCATGAACCTGAAAAAATTATAAGTGAACTCAATATCACTGATCCAAAAGTTAAAGAAAGAATTTTATTAATGACTCCTGAAAAGTTATTTGAAGGCTTAAATTCAAGTGACTGTGTTGTACTTACAACAGTTGTAAGCGGCTCTTGCAATTAAGTATTTTTGTTATTTTTTACAGCGAAGTACTAAAAGTTCTAATTAGAATGATTAGAACTTTTAGTACTTTTATTAATGGAGGTTTGCTAGTAATGGAAAGAATGGATTATAGCGTTGATATCAAAAGGTTTTATCTTAAACTGTCTTTTAAATCACCATGGATAATTGTTGGAGAAACAACCAAAACTCAAGGATGGAAATTACATATTTCTACTGTTCCATGTGATGCAAATCGACTATTGGATACTGTACTTCCTGAACTTAAGAAAAGAAAAGTTTGTTTTAAATTTATTGAAAATAGCAATCAATTAATCCGATTAAACACAGGATTATTTGGTAGTACTCAGATTGGAAAATGTATGACTATTTACCCTAATTCTGATATTGAGGCAAAAGAATTAGCAATTATTCTAGCCGAATTGACTAAAGGATTTAAAGGACCTATTGTGGAAACAGATGTAAAAATTAGTGATGTTGTCTATGCACGGTATGGCGCTTTCAAATCTATGAATATTAATAATATCAAGGGAAAATCTGATAATTACATAGTAAATAATGATGGAGAATTAATTAAAGATCAATATCATATACCTTTTACCCTCCCTAAAGGTATAGTTAATATTTTCAAAAATTATACAGATAAAACATTAAAAAAAGGGAGCAGATTAATTGGTTCTAGATATTTATTAATAGATTCTATTCATTCCCATCCAAAAGGAGGCGTAGGGTTAGTTTTTGATATACGCAATCAAACAGAAGATGGATTAAAAGTAATTAAACAAGCAAAACCTTATTGCATGTCAGACTTTTATAACAGAGATGGTCGAAGCCGTTTGAAATATCAAGAAAACCTGCACAAAAAGTTATATAAATTGCTTTCAATTCCTAGAGCAGATGATTATTTTGAAGATAATGGTATCGGCTATCTTCCGTTAGAATACATAAAAGGTAAAACATTAAAAGAAGTAATTGAAAGTGAAACTTTTAATGATAAAAAGAGAGGTTTTCCATTAAATAAAAATAATAATTTTTTAAGATATATATATATAGTTAAGATATGTGATTTTTTAATTAGATTACATCAATTAGGATATGTACATCGTGATTTAACACCAACCAATATTATTATAAATAATCATGATAATTCAATTAGGATTATAGACTTTGAATTAACTCGTAAAATTGGAGATATGTCACCAATTTTCCAAGGGTATACAGAAGGTTTTGCATCACCACAACAGATTAAAGAAGAACAACCAAGTATACAAGATGATATCTATTCTCTAGGATGTATTATGATATTTATTTTAACAGGTAAAAACCCCAACACTACATTAAAAACTATCACAAAAAAAAATTCAATATTTTCACATGGTATAATTTCACAAGAACTACTAGAACTAATAAAGATGTGTACTCTAGAAGATGCGAATTTACGTCCTAATCTTCAACAAATAAAAAAACAAATTAAAACAGAAATAAAAAATATTCAAAATTTACATTCTAACATGGGGTAGCACCACACATCCATCAACTTAAGGATTTAGACTATTTTTGAAGTTAAAAGCACGTTACTATTTTCTTATGTTAATGAGAAAGGGTGACGTGCTTTTTATGAATGTGCACCAAAAACAAGAGTTATCTTTATTTGCCGAGGAGCTATATCGATATATATATCCCGCTACACTTAATCAATTAGCTATAGAAGTAGGCGGGATGAAACGAAAACGCAATTGCCACGGGCACCATTTCTTATCTTTGTGTGTATGGTTAAATCAACAAATCGCTATTACCTCTCTTACTCAACTTTGTAGTCAATTAGAAACTTCAACAGGAATTTTATTAAGTCCGGAGGGAATTAATCGACGATTTAATTCGGCTTCAGTAGCCTTCTTTCGCACTGTATTTACTACACTTCTACAAGCTAAAATTGGAGGAGTATCTAAGATTTCTCATTCTCTTTCTTCTTATTTTGAACGGATTCTCCTCCTTGATCCAACAACCTTCCAAGTTCCAGATTGATTCGTAACTACTTATCCTGGTGCCGGAGGATGTAGTCATACAGCTGGTGTGAAAATTCAACTAGAGTATGACTTGTTGAGTGGAAAATTTTCTGATGTGGAAATTGAACCAGGAAAACGAAGTGATCAGGCATATAGTGCGACTCGAACAGGCATGGCACAAAAGAATGAACTATATATTCGTAACTTAGGATGTTTTCGTCTACACGATTTTAAGTCTATTCAAGATAAGCAAGGATATTATTTATCACGTCTTAAGTTACCAACTAAAATATATAGAAAAGAATTCGAAACAGTCGTATTTAAAACAAAACCCGCTCAATTGAGACCGGTATATATACAAATTCATTTGGAAGACATCATGAAACAATTACAACCTGGCCAAGTGTATGAATTACATGATGTATATGTGGGGAGTAAAGACAAACTGCCTACTCGCATTGTGGTTTATAGATGTACCGAGGAGCAAAAACAGAAACGCCTACGTGATCGAGCTATTCGCGAAAAGAAAAAAGGAATTACATATACAGAGCGTACAAAACTTTTACAAGGCATTACGGTATATATGACAAACATTCCTACGGAATGGGTACCAAAAGAGAAAATTTATGATCTATATTCACTGCGTTGGCAAATTGAACTGTTATTTAAAATATGGAAATCTTGGTTTCAAATTCATCGTTGTAAATCTACTAAACGAGAACGCTTAGAATGTCACCTTTATGGGCAACTCATTAGTATTCTATTATGTTCTTCTACTATGTTTAAAATGCGAGAACTCCTGTTACGTAAGAAACAGAAAGAGCTAAGTGAATATAAAGCGATGTACATAATTAAAGATTATTTTTTACTCTTTTACCAAGCATTACAGAAAAACACCCAAGAATTATCAAAGGTTCTCCTTCGTCTGTTTAACCTCCTACAGCACAACGGACGAAAATCTCATCGATATAAGAAAAAGACAGTCTTTGATATTTTGGGTGTTGTATATGAGTAAACCACTTCTACTCATCAGGTAGCATAGTAAAAAAATTGAAGCCCGTCAGGGTTTATTTGATATGCCAAGTTTTACAAAATCCAGAAAAGATAATAAAAAACTATATGGAAAGAACGCATTTTGTATAAAAATATACCTTAAGTTGATGGATGTGTGGCGCTACCCCAATATAAGCATGTTTTAATTCAAATGTTTCTCCATGCTGTAGTCAGTTTAGAAACTTTTTCATATCAATCTGTATGTATTCCGATTGCTTCTTAATAGCACCAGAACTGTTGAAATGATCAATATACTTTTATCACATTATATAATCCTTTAAAGCTTCATTACATATTTGTCTCTGAATCCTCACTGGAAATAATATTATTCTCCTGTAATGACTTTACATCATATCAGTTAGCTTCAGCACTTACTATATTGACAACTACTCGTTTTTCACAATCATAAAATAAAATGATTATTTTGTAGATAGTAAGGTAATAATAATTCTAGAAATATTTAGATATAGGTATTAAAAAGGAGGAATAGATGGAAGCTTTAGGTTTGGTAAAGTTAAAAGAGTTAATGAATATTACAACTGGCAAATCAGAAATCCTGATTGGACTAATTGATGGACCCGTTGCAACCAAACATCCTGATCTGATAGAAGCAAACATTCGTAGGATATCCGAGAAAACTAGTGTAAGTTGTATTAATACTAGTAGCTTTGCTTGTATGCACGGTACTTTTTTAGCGGGAATTTTAAGTGCGAAGAGAGAATCTATGGCTCCAGCAATTTGCCCTGGATGCACTCTTTTGGTACGTCCAATTTTTTCAGAAATAGTTCCTCTTCAGGGACCTGTACCAGTTGCTACTCCCACAGAACTTGCAAAAGCAATAATTGAATGTATAGAAGCGGGGGCACGAGTTATCAATCTAAGCCTTGCAGTTACCCATCCATCATCCCGAGAAGAACAAATTTTGCAAGAGGCTTTAGACATAGCTTAGGGCTCTCGATTTTTCAGTGTCCGTTTTCAAGTTTTGATTAAATCTTATTTCAAAGTTACAATTAAACTCCTATCAAATAAATGGTGATGTTAAGAAAACTTCCAATAACGAAAATTATAGAAATAAACTGTCCGTATGGGCAGCTTATTGTATTTTTGCATAGCGTCTTTTTTGCCCAAAATGCTGGGGTACCCCATCGCTATCAAGCTATTTTTTAGTTCTCTTGGGTTCAATCCAGTTTTTATCTATCTTGTGTCCTGTTCAATCTGTACACATGTTATTGTAAAAGTCGGTTCAATCCAGCTTTTGCTCGCCTTAATGAGCCCTTTAGCAGAAATGTCTTGGACAGTTCCATCGGTATGTTGTATCTGGTAGGTTGAACTCAGATTTTTATCTATTATAAGATTGGACGATGGACTACTAGCGATAATTGAACGTGGGTTACCTTGGTAATCAGTGACGCTGGTCAGCTCATTTTGAATATAGGTCATCAACTGCTTTTGCTGATCTATTTCAATAATAACTTCATTTAGCAAATTTAGTAGCTCTGGAAGTTCTACGACTTTGAGATGCGTGCCATTCATATAACCGACACGGACATGTTGAAGTACTAGGAGAGTAATATAAGGCTGTAGTTGCTCATAAAACTCATATATCCTGGCTTTATCGCTTGAGTTTGTCTCTTTGAATATCTCTTTCTTCAAAACCTTTACCTCTTTAGTGATTTCGTCCTCTGAATTGTACGTAGTTTGTGTTGTCGATTTTTTTGCACTAGTTACTTGGGATTGTATTGACTTAAAAACGGAATTACTTAGAGCTGCACGCAATGTGTCTGTTCCGCCCGCGACATTGAGAGATGCATTGACTTCACCACCCCAAAGGCTGTTTGCTTCTGCTTCGGCATGTAATTTACTATTCAATTGATATTTGTAGCTTTCGCTGTTTTCGCTAGTCGATGTATTCTCATCCATCTTGTCATGAAAATCGGACATGACGCTAGTATCATCACTTTCAAGTAAACTCTGCGTCAGGTTCGTCTTAGTCATATCATGCGTCTCAGTCACAAAAATTTTTGTAAACTCCGAACCGGCACCGATATTTCTAGTATCTATGAGTCGTCCAATGTGCGCTGGTCCTACTAGAGTTTTGAGAGTGTAATCTTCCACCAGAAAGAGTTGAGGACGCCCAATAAATTTAGCAAAGGCAGGAAATCTTTTTTCGACTGCTCCACTATCAATCACTTCATTTCGACGGAAATCATAAAGCACGTATTTTTCATCAGAAACAAAATAAATATTCTCCTTATTAGGTCCTGAACCATAGAAAGCTAGATCAATACGGTTTGAGAACTCATCAGGTAATTTCCAAGCATCCTTGATGGGCATGGGTCCTGCAAATACTCCACCTGTCTTGAGGTCGTGACAAATATACTCCCCATCCTTGAAAAAATGAATCGTACCATAGTATTTCGAACCCAGTCCGTGAAGAGCGACGGGAACACCATCTGTTCGCCATGTACCATTGGGGTTGGTCCATACTCCGGTTGCCCATTCTCCTAAAATCCCCCTCCATCCATAATCGACCTGCCACAGCCTTTCCTTAACGAAACTAGAGTCTTCGCCAATTCCATTTACGTTACTGCTGACGTTAGAATTAACGCGAACAAACATTTCGTCCTTGAAGAGGTACCAAGAATTAGGGAAGGCCGGACCACCCCAAACGGCGGAGTCAATCCCTGTCCTGAACAATGTTGGTAATGTGTCTCCAGCAAAATTTCCGGCAATCGACCGCGGTCCGTCTTCAATTTCGCCAGTTTCTAAATTATAAAAAAAGTACTCTGACCCCTTGAACATCCATAACCCGTTTGGCCGGCTGTCATCAGAATTTAGCACAGTATTAAAGAAAGGTCTCTTTGTCGTTTTATTTGAATCATGAAATGCAGTAACTGGAAGCCCAAGTGATGTGTATACTTGTCCTAGATTAGTTTCTTTGAGCGTTCTAAAGTTGGAACGTTCGGTCATAACAATTCTCCTTTTAGATAACATGTAATTTTGAATCTATATTTTCACTACTGTATTCATTGTTCTCAATTTTGTTAACGTTATGCATTGAAAAAGAAGTTTTTTTAGCAGTGGGTCTACACCAAAATCTGTTCTTGACGTAAAAAGCATAAAAAAATCTATTAACCTAATCGTTAAAATAATAATCCCCCATAAATGGAACAATTTATTTTTAGAGGTTCTGCAAATAATGTAAGTTCTTATAATAATTTCGTTGCATCATTACGGTATAGTTCCGTAGTATCTTCGTAAATTTTTCAGTAATTTAAAAGGAATTTAATCATAATTTTCTCAAACGTGCAGCTAGCAATGTTACGCCAACTTACCGGTTGATACGGTTTCCTAACAATCCATGGTATAAAGCTGGTATTAAAGTGCTATTAAATCCAGAGATTTTATATTCAAACACAATAATGTTCCTAATGGTATATTTCAATATTTAAAATGTTACACAATGAGTAAATCATGTTGAAGAGTCTACCAACTGTTGCAGACTACACTTCTAGAAAATTTGCCCCAAAGGTTTCAATAGAGACGATTAATAAATTTTTTTCACAACTAAAGGACAAATAGAAAAGGTCCTTAACAATTTGTTAAGGACTGTGGAATAAAACCGCAATTTGGATTGAAATCCAATCAGTTTTTTGGAAATAAATTACAATTATAATAGCAATTTTATTCCCAAAAGCAATGTCTCAAATGGATTTTAACATACCTGTAACTGTCTTACATTCTTCTCTATTTACCTATATCTATATTTTTTATAATTTATTATGATATAGATATTGATTTAAAATGTTTTGTTCGAAATGAACAATTGGTATTTTTAGGGATTCATTATAAATTGCAATATCTCGTTTTCTTAATTATCATAATTTTCAAACATTAAAAGTGCATATGGTAAAATTTGTTATATAATGAGAGTAACCCGTAGTTAAAGTGTTTGCTCCGATTCAAATTATGAGATAGTTTGTTTCACCTTTTTACATTATCCAAAAAAGAACTTGTAGCGATTCCTACAAGTTCTTTTTGTTTTCAACTAAATTTTTCATTATATACCTATATAACGGTGCCTCGCCATATACCCATCAGCTTAAGAACGGAGACAAATGGAAACTTTATTCCTTATTGAAGCTAGAAAATACTAAAAAGTACTTTAAAAATGGCAAACTTGAATAACTATTTCCTCAACACTAGCAATAGCTTCAAATACTTTAACCATATCAGTCAGTACTATATCCTTTATAGATCCATCAGCTGGATCTATAACTTTAAATATAGTTCCCGTTACAGTATCATCACTACTTAATCCTATAACTATAATTGCATGCATTGACCAAGGTTCATTAGGATTAGGAGCAACAGTTATCCATAAGGGGCCATAGTTTTGAAGAAGTGTCAGCCATCCATCAACGGAATAATTAATCCCTGAAGGTTCTGCTACTAATGTAAGCTTTTGTAATAATTCTGGTGTATCCACTGGAAACAACCCTGTATTATCTTCATATATTTTTCTGTACTTTGAACCGACTTTATCCATAACCTCTTCAATTGTATAACTGGTACTGTCATGCCAGCTAATCATACTGGTTGAAACGGTTGCCCAACAAGCCATTGTATAAGGCTGGGCTATAGGGGAAACCAAACCAGGAACTTCATATTCGAACATAATATTCCTCCTAATAGTTAAATTATAAAAATAGTTCCTGAGTTAATCTTGTCGATGAGTGGGAAAGTTCTATATTATGTCGTTTCATAATTTGCACAATATTGTTATTAAACCAAGATAGCATTGGTACGTTGATAGTATTTTTCTCGCTCTTCTAATTGCCTCAATCCACGGCCATTAACCCTCAATGTAACCTCCCTAACATTTGCACCTGAGTCTATTAAATCATTCATGTTGTTCATTTCCCACCAAAATCCAGCACTAAACCAAGGATAGTTTTTAGCTACATAATCTACTCCCTCCATAATACGAGGATCGCCTATTTCTTCTGCTAATTTCAAGTAATTATACCTCCCAGTTAATTGAATATATCCTGCTCCTTTATATTTGGGCCCGTCTCCTGGATTTACATTACCAAGATCAATTCTGAATTCGTATTCTGTACCATCTGCATATTCTTTTGTCGCTTTTCCGTAATCAGACTCAATCATACATTGACTAAGAAAGTGCCTTATTCTTTCTCGAGTGGTTATATTGTACTTCTCTAAAGTGGTATTTAAATCCCTTACCATAAGATCATTAACCATGTTCCACCCAAATTCTTCAAGTTGCTCAACAGTTATATGTGTTCTAGCGGCTGTTGGCATATAAATCCCACCCTTAACTTTTTTGGTAATACAAAAGTGAAAGTCCTTAACTTCTTATATGAATGTTTTCAGGAAGTAACTGCTTATAACATTCATACTTGATTTATTTTTAGAAAATAAGATATGAATTATTCCTAATTAATCTTACAAAAAGTAAGGGGGGCTAACTTAAAATATGGAAATAGATTATGTGAGATTTCTTATCATAAATTTAGGAATAACTATACGATTTAAAACGAATTTTAGATGAGTTAAAAGAACAAAGTACCCCTTCGTTGGATCAACAGATTCTAGTTAGATTAATCATTAATACTCAGGTATTCGAAGTTTTGATGAATATAATCGTAAAAAATACAAATACTACAACTTGTTCTTTCATCAAATTCAGAAGTAAAGGAAATATAGAGATAGGATGTTTAAAAAACAATTTCTTAAAGGAAAGGAAGTTTATCATAGTGCTAGAAGATAAAAGGGACAAACTTGGGATAGCTCTTTCGGGTGGGGGATTTCGTGCCGCTTTTTTTCATCTTGGAGTACTCGCGAAATTGGCTAATCTAGGATTACTTCGTTATGTAGAAATTATCTCTACTGTATCGGGTGGTTCTATAATTGGAGCATTATACTATCTTCATATAAAGAAATTACTTGAGCAGAAAACAGATGATCAAATTAGAGATGAAGATTATCAAGAAATCATCGCGAAAATTGAAGTTGATTTTCTTCAATCTGTTCAATGTAATTTTCGATTACGTACTTTTCTTAACCCATTAAAAACTTAAAAATGAGTTTACCCAATTATTCTCGAAGTGATTATATAGGTGAACTATATGATAAATATTTATACCGCAGAGTACTTAACCCTAATAATAATATTCCAATAAAAATGAAGGATCTAAAAATAAATCCGCTAGGTGAAGACACTACTTTCAACCCAATTATAGGAAATAGAAGACGAAAAACAAAAGTACCCATTTTAGTAATGAACGCTACGGTTTTAAATGATGGACATAATTGGCATTTTAGTGCAGAGAATATGGGAGAGACAAATTTAATAGAGTTAGATGAGACAATTGATAAGAACCTCAGGCTTAAACCAGTAAAATCATATGAGAATGTATATAGACATGGATGTTTTGAGCTAGGTTGGGCAGTTGCTGCTTCAGCATGTCTTCCGGGTGTTTTTACACCACTTGCTATCAGTGGGCTTTACGATAAAGGGATACGTGTCCAATTAGTTGATGGTGGTGCACATGATAACCAAGGAGTGATTGGGGTATTGAATGATGAATTAAAATGTACCCATTTTATCATTAGTGATGCGTCTGGACAACTAAACGATGAAAAAGAGCCTGGTATCGAGATACCTAGTGTTTTAAAACGAACTAATGGTATTTTTATGGATCGTATACGTGAGCAACAACTTTCAAGGATTATAAAAGAGCACTCAGATAATGTAGCTCTTTTACACTTAAAAAAAGGATTACCAATTAAAGAGATTTCCTATTTTGATAAAAATCATAAACTTCACGATAAAACAATATCGCGTAAAACTGAGCCACCTTCTGAAACCTTTGGTATTAATGAAGAAGTTCAAGATTCTCTTTCGAAGGTCCGGACGGATTTAGATTCTTTTTCAGAAGTGGAAGCGTATTCTCTCATGCTGGATGGTTATAAAATGAGTGAATATCAGTTCGAAATAACAAACATTAAAAATCTAATTAGTAATAAATCTTTAAGAGAGAAGGAATATCAATTTTTTAAAATGGAAAAATGGGTCTCATCTTCAATTGCTGATTCCTATTATAAAGAAATTCTTGACGCTGCTAGCCAGAGGGTTTTTAGAACTTTTAAGCTAAGCATGACAGTAAGGATTATCATGATTCTATTAATTATCTGCTTTGGCTTTGCTTTAGTTTATTTTTATGGTTCCAGCTTCGAGCAGTGGAGAAATGAGTCTGTTGCAAAAGGGCACATATTGTTTTCGTTTTTATTGCTAATTTGTTTATTTATTTTTTATTGGAATAGGTATGGTGGTGCTTCATACGAAAATCAATTTTTACAGTTCTTACTAAGTGGTCTACCAACAACGATTGTTTTATTAATGGGGAGTGTTTTCATTTGGATTCATCTTTTTACATTTAATCAATTGTTTTTATATTTAGGAAGTATTACATATTTTGAAAAGAAACAAGTTAGAAAGAAAAAATAAAATGTTATAGTTTTGTTCTTGATCTTTTTTCTAACAGAAGATTTCTTTTGAAAAACATGAAGGTTTAAAATAGTGATTTCAGGTACGAAATAAATGTAGTACAGCGAAAGTTTGCATTTTTTGTAAAATTAAGGGGATTTTTCAAGGAAATAAGGTGAAATCTATGCTATTAAATGAAATATTCTTCAATGAGCACATAAAAAGGAAGGTACTTTTGTGAGTTCCTTCCTTAAAGAATATTCATAAAAATTACATTCTTCATTATAAATTGCTCTTCTGCATTAGATGTACTAATTAGGGATTATTCAAAAACAAACAGTAATTATGTGGATTTAGATATTTTTAAGAAAAATTCTTCTAATTTCCTTCGAAATTCATCAAGCTCACGTAAAGGTTGCTTCATTTGTGAAAGGCGAAAAGCGGTATACTCGGCATAGCCTCGTTCAAGATTGGTGTCTATATTAGTCCACATTACACAAAATTGATAAGCTGTGAGCGCGTCTATTTCAGCCATAGCCCCATTACTCGCGCCTACGCGCATAAGAAAACGATTGATTATGACGTCTTGTCGAGTGTCTATGTTTGAAACAACAGATGGATGCCATTCTTTTGCATTTGCGAACGTAGCATGCGTATTGAAGCAAACACTAATCAAATTATTAGATGGTATAGATAACTGGTATTTACCATCATTATCGGTGAATGTGTGACTTACATAATTTTCATCTTTAAATACTAACACTTTAATGTTACAAATCGGTTCTCTATTATACCCTTGTACTTGTCCAGAAATTGAAATATTTTCAGGCATTAGAATCCCTCCACTTTTAAACATGTTATTCCTTCTAAAAATTAGAATACCCAGTAAGGACTATTTTATAAATGAATAGATACTAGCCTTTACCTTAATGATGTTAGAAGAAAAGCAAAAATAACGTTCTTTTCAGAGAACATTTTCCAGTTTTCTCTTTATCATAATTTAAAGTTTTTGAGAAAGAATAAACGATATGAATTGATGGAGGTAATTATAATGACTGTTACATTAGAAATTTTATTAGAGCGTTCTATTAGGAATATGAAAGATGGTATTCATATTATTGTTAAAGAATCTGCATTGGAGCTTATTAAGCGCGCTTATGAAGAAAATATATATGTTCAAATTACCTCTGGTTTTAGAAGTATGGAAGAACAGGCAGCTTTATTTGGTCAAGGGAGAAAAACATACATTTATAATGGAAAAGAATATGGTGATTTAAGTAAGCCAATAGTAACGCGTGCAAAACCTGGAGAATCTAACCATAATTTTGGGGTAGCAATTGACTTTGTTGTAATGAGTGAGGATGGTAGTAAACCTCTTTGGGAAGTTAACGATAAATGGATGCGGGTAGTAACAATCGCAAAGGAATTGGGATTTAAATGGGGAGGAGATTGGATCTCATTTAAAGATAATCCACACTTAGAAATGAAAAATTTAAAACCTAATTCCACTCGGCCAATTCTACGTATTGGTGATACAGGGGAATTTGTGATACAACTTCAAGAAGCACTTAAGGAAGCTGGATTTTTTACAGAAACAAGTGATGGAATCTTTGGTGAAAAGACAAAGCAAGCAGTTATAGAATTTCAATTAGCATTTAATCTAGTTGCTGATGGAACAGTAGGTCCAATTACGTGGGATGCTCTTGATAGGCAATAGGGCAACAGAGTGGATAAAAAGATTACAGGAAGCTCTGTTTTTAAGGTTAACCCACCTATAGTTTAAAAACATGTAATTATATCCCCTTAACGGAATATAATTACAGGGCATCCTAGTTTATGACACCGTTATAAATTGAAAGTTGGCATCTAGTGTACAAGTATCATTGTAATAATTTTCTCGGTGTTTTTTTAAACTATCTTATTGAGTAGAAAGTATCTGGAAATCGAAAGGGGTTGAAACCAGAAACTGCAGTTACTATGCAAAACAAAAATAACTGTAAGAGAATTATGTAGCTTATTAGAAACCCTGTTCCACATTTTATCGCTGGTTACAGCGAACGGAACGTCTTAGAAATGATATAGAAGAGAGGATAAAGACCGTCTGTCTTAAGCATAAATTACGTTATGGATATCTAAGAGTGACCACCACTCTTAGATAAATGGGACTGTCTGTGAATCATAAAAAGTATTACGGATTATGAGACAATATCATATACTCTCAAAAGTGCGTCGAAAGTAAAAGGAATATATGAATGGTGCGGAACCAGTGGTAGCTCCTCAATTAAATTTGGACCTCTTGGTATTTCTTATAGTCTGGTTGCTGCTGTGGAGATACCTAATTTTTTAAGTTCAGGAGTGGTAGCCAACACAATAGATTCATTTCTATTTCCATCCCCAACGACAGCTAATTTTACTTTTAATGGATCTAATCCCTTCATGACACACGCAAAACTGGAAAAAAATGAACAAAGGTCTAAGCTAAAAATCATTAGATTCATGCATTTTGAGTAATCAAACTTCATTTCACCCTCCGAAAAAACAAAATATTAGTTCTCATTGTTTTCCTATTGTTTTACGTTATACAATCATTTAGAAAATATTTTTTATTACCATTATGGTACGTGAAATTATATATATTTCTTCAATATTCGACCAACGAACAATATAGTATCTTTTAATTTATTAAACTTGTTTTCATTACTCCATAAATTAAGAAAAGCCTAAACCCTTGTGCACCAACGAGTTTAGGCTTTTAATTTTATAGGAATACCTTTTGCAACAAGTTGCCATTAGAATAGTGTATCAGCAACTTGTAGCTATTATTATGAATGCTAGATTCCACAAAATTATTACAAGTTTTTTCATTTTATTATTTTGTTTATTATATGCATTTAAGATTTAAAACATGTTAATTAATTGACATGTTTTAAATCTTGAACTTAAGGACAAGCTAGTAGTAAAAAACTTAGATTAATTGAGGTGAATATAATGAATTGGTTTGATATTGGCAAGCCCAGAAGTAAATTTGGTAAATTCCTAGATAAGCACCATTTAACACAACAAGATATCGCTAAAGAGAGTGGTGTTAGTAGAGGAACCATTAGTCGGTTGTGTAAAGGAAGCGCTTTTCATCCATCTCTAAAAAACGGTAACAAAATTATTAGGGCTTTAAAAAAGCTAACTAATAAAAATGTAGATCATCAAGATTTTTGGCTTTAATCAGAAAATATCATTCATCACAAAAGTTCTCATAAACACATTTTGTTTTACAGCATATTGCTCTAACTTTGATTGTCTATAGTCTGATAGTGTAAAAAAAATAATTACTGGAACAATAGCATTCTGTCTTTTATAGATATCTGTTATATGGCCATATAACTGTATTTTATGTTCGTTTACCTTCATGTGTTGCATGCGATCTATTTCAATAAAATGGGGGACATTACCCTCAAAGTACGTTGCATCAGGTATGATTTGATACCGTTGACCATTAATTGAAAAATCTATAGGTCTTTCTGTTTTCCATTCTGGAAAACCAAGCCACATCCAGCTTTCATTTCGCATTAATATGTGCTGTAATTGACTATTCTTCTTTACTTCTTTTGTAAAGCCTAATAAATCCCGTCCCTTTTTGTTTAAATAATATACGTGTTCACGAGCCATTTTTGTAATGTGGCAATATGAATGTAGATCCTTTAATACACGATTTGCGTTTCGAATGCTCCCTAGACAGTGAATTGCTTGTAATTGCCTCCTGGTTGCAAAATCTAACTTACTCAAAGTGGATAAAATCTCGATTTGTCTCGCTTTCTGTTTGAGTGTTTGATGCCTCATATTGCTTCACCACCTTATATTTCTTCAACAACTCCCACATATCTGTATCTTTTAAAAAAGGTACTTGAATTTCTTCTGTACGATCAGTCTTAAATAATGCTCTTCCTGGCAGGGATGGCAGATCCTCCAGTCCTGATTCATCCAAAGCGACCTGGGAAGCGACCGCAGTCGGTAATCGAAAGCCTATTTTTGCATCAGCATTTTGTTTAATTTGTCTTGGTAATGTATCCGAGGTTGGATATTGCGTACAAAATAGGAGCCGAAACCCTAAACCACCTCCAATTCTTGCGACTTCGGACAACATCTCCTGGCACAAAAATAATACATCACGTTGTTTTTTAGGTAATCCCTGTGTAGGACATAGATTTGCCCCTTCATCGACTATAATAAAGCAACGTTCTTTAATTGATGTGTCTATGATATTGGTAAAATAGGACTTTTTCATCATTTCAATCTGTTTTACCATCTTTTCACGTACCCTTATCAACATTTCTAACGCCTGTTCCGGATTTTCAGCAACTTCTACAACTTGGGATAACTCTTTGTAAGGACTAAATTCTAGTCCTTCTTTCAAATCGATAATAAAAAAATTCACGTGTTGAGATTGTTGTAAAATCAAACTAGTCATCACATTTTTTAAAAATACTGTCTTTCCAAAACGCGTCATACCCGCCACACACATATGCGGTGTTTTCTCGAAATCATGATATACATATTTATCTAGCGCTTTCCCGATCATAACTCTCCATGTGTGCTCTTTTAACAGATCCCTAGACCAATTCCACATTTCAGGTATTTGTCGCTTAAATACGCGAATATGAAGCTCTCTTTGATGGAACAATATTTTAACAGGTTTATATAGTCCTTCTTCTAATACTACAGCTAATTTTTTGATAAGTTGACTTGGTACGCCGAGTGGTAACTTGTAAACATAATTCATACTTATGCCATCTTCTATTTCTTTTATAAAAATTGGGTATTTTAGTTCCCCTTTATGCTGAACACATATCTTTGCAATTTCAAAAAATGTTGTAATTTTTTTCTTATCACTCGTTCCGTTACTTTGATAAAAATAAGCTACAGTTAAAAAGGTTGCTGGAATTAATAAAAGTGATAACATTCCTCCATACCTCCATTAAGGTAGTTGAGCTTGTATGGATGCTTAGAAAAAACGTTTAAGATGCGCTATTACAATCATTTTCAACTACCAGATGTAATACTAACGTAGAAACACATCTAGTATATCCATTAGTACGTACCAAACCGTTCCAATTAGTAAGCATTTAAGACCCGCACGTAGCAACCAACCTGGAAGGTAAAAACCTTTCTTCTTTAACAATTTTATTCCTAAAACTGAAGCACCCGTCAGGCCATATACAATACCCAGTTCCCCAATGATTGTCATACTAATTAACCCCATCCTTTTGGTTTAATGGACATACTCCCTTTACCATCCTTAAAAAGTTGATATTCATTTAATAGCTCATTCCAGGAGACAGCCTGTTCATCACCATACAGATTTTCTTCGATTTGTTGACTTAAATAATAATAACCTCTGTATTGTCGGTCTAGGTATACATCATGACGTAGCATGTGCTCTCGTATTGCATACATGTTATCTTCCTTCTTGGTTCCTTTATACATTTGCCTGAGCATTTCTGAAGAGTAGAGATACGGAGTGCTATATAACATTTGATATTGATTCATCTCATCACCATCCATATAGATTTCTAGATACACTAAATACATATGATAATGATACAGATTTTCGAATTTGTCCCTAAAAAAATACGTCATTCCCATTTTAGAATGACGTATTTTTTAATACTAGATATACTTTATTTGCACTTCTTCATTACCCAATCTGTTTTAGAAAACTTTTCCTTCAAAATCCATCCTTCGTTAACTTTAGTACTTAGTAGTTCTTTTAATTCATTATAATATTGATTGGCTTCGTCTTTTTCATCACTTTTAAATTTCTCTAAAGAAATCTCCACAATTGGCTCCTTACATTCAGCCATGGACCATATTTCTAAATTTACTTCTTTGTTTTTAAATGTCCCTTTAAACTTTCGTGAAAAAACAGGACCATAAACAACTGAATGGTTAATAACCTCTTTCCCAGAGTTAAAAAATATTTGTGGCCATTATTAAAAAACATTTCTCGTAAAGTTTCTACCGACGGCAATTCTAGTCCAGATAATCGTGGTTGTTTATCTGGTTTATATACGATATTTAAAATTTTATTAGTAAGTCCCCAATCAATTTCCACATTAAATTCATTCTTATCTACAACGAATCCATCTTCTTTTGCTTTTTCTAAAGCACCTTGTATATCATCCTTAACAATTTCATATCTTTTTTTATAAGTTAATTCACATGCATTCTCTTCTCTGTTTATTCGATTTCGCAAAATCAAACCTGTGTATACATATCCCTATTCTTTTTATCAATAAATTGAATATATGTCTCATCAACATCCTTTAACTTAATGTCGAATTCTTCTATTATTTCGCAACTTAATTCAAATTTTTCATTTAATACTCGATGAAGTTTAAGGGGGAATTTAATTTCATATTTTTCTTTTTTAACATTTAATCCCTCTTTTTTTGACTTTAATAATAATCGAATAAAATTTTTTGATATACAAATTCATTTTCTTGAACTTCAATATATATATAGCTATTACATCATTTTAAAATCAATGCTGATTTAGTTAATTAGTCCCAAATTCGTCCTACATATTCAGGATGATCAATAAAAGGATTACGGTTATGTTGATACTTTTCATAAATGATATTATTTCTTCTTCTTTCAAATTCATCAACAGGGTCTTGCTCATGCCATTTTAACAATGTAGATAATTTTCCGTGATTAGGTACTTTAGTGCCTGTTCTGTCTACCAACTCTAAATCCCGTTCACCAGATTCTCCTTCATAACGAACTGCCATATAAAACATTATTCTTGCAACATCACCCTTTATTTCGTCTCTTGGTTCCCAAGAATCATCGTCATAACAAGTATCTGGAGCCTCATTATGTTCCGTTCCAGAACATTTTGCATTATGGTTATTCACATGTCCATTATCTAAGTCAAAGTCAAGATTACCTCTGTCCGCATTTACTGAGGCATCTTCTGGTCTAAGTTGATGAAGATCTGTTGCTGGACCTTTCTCTGTATCAAATCCACCATGTGATTTGGACCATACATGTTCGCGATTCCATAAATCCCCACTACTCCCAAATGATTGCTTAGATTGAGAACGCCCCGCATAAAATAACAAAATATTATTTGGGTTATTGGGATCTTCATCTGTTTCTTTTAATGCTTGCTTTGTTTGTTCGTAAGACAGTACGTCTTGTTTTTTAATGATTTCATGTAATACCCCCTTAAGCTCTTCTCCTGATTGTTCATTTACATTTTTGTAATAATCAGAACCTAAAATCCCCTCTGTACGAGTATTCCCCTCATTTTCATGAGATAATTGAATGTTTCTTATTGAATTACTTTTGTTAGAAACTTTTTCTTGACTAACATCCGGTTGAGTTGCCCCATTCATACGACATCCTGACAAAAGTATTAGCGATATCACTAATAAAATTTTGGCTTTACTTATAACTTCTTTTAGTTGATTCATTTTACGTTACTCCTTTGAATAAGTTTAAGAACATCCATATTATGAGTAATCGGTAAAACATCTCATACATGAAAAAAAAGGAATTAGCATTTAATAAAATAAATTTAGTCCATAATAACTTTTTTTGTGAATGGATGAATTGAACTTTCTACATAATTTGGAGCCCAAGATTTTTTTACATTCCCCAACTATTAAATAGAACATGAGAAGTCCTGTAAGTTTTATGCTGTTGCATCGCACATTCATCCCCCTTGAGAGCGTTAGAATCCAAATTTTCGATTTATACCTTAAAAAGCATAAAAATATGCCTTCACATTGTAGAGAATATTTAATAGGGTATATTCATCATTTAGAAGGAAACATTAATGGCATATCCTGAAAATATTCTTTCTAAATAGCCAATTAAAATATAATACTAACCAAGACAATATAAGTAGAAAGAATAGATCATTAAATTCGAATTAATAGGTGAAAAACAGCCACTATCTTCACTGTGTGGAAAAATCATATTAAAGAAGGTGAAAGCTTATGCAAATCCGCTGTGGAACATTTAACTTATACCAATTTGTTGAACCGCCTTTCGCATGGTATGAGCCTCAAAATGTTTATTCAGACGCCGATTGGTTAATAAAGAAAGAATGGATTAAAGAACAAATATTGAAGATGAAATGCGATGTTATTGGTTTCCAAGAAGTATTTAGCACAACGACTTTGAAGAGCTTAGTTGAGGAGCTAGGGTTTACTCATTTTGAAACAGTAGAAAACGCTGTGACAGATGCAAACAATTCGTTAGTATTTATAAAACCAGTGGTTGCTATAGCTTCAAAGCATTCAATAATATCAATAGATCCAGTTAAAGTTCCAGATTCTATTACTGAAGAACTACCGGTTGAAAAAGGTTTTAAATTCAGCCGAATTCCGATAAAAGCTAAGATACATATTAATGGATCTGGTGATGTCGTTTTTTATGTTTCTCATTTAAAATCAAAAAATCCAGTAGTTAAAGATCTAAATTTTACATCTAGTGATACATGGGATAAGAAAATTTTAGAAACTTTACGTGCAAGATCAATTGGACATGTAGCATCATTACTACAACGAGGGGCAGAATCAGCAGTTTTGTATCATGAGATCTCAGAAACTCTAAGCACTCATAAAGAGGTTCCAGTTATCTTGCTGGGTGATTTAAATGATGATGAATACTCTATTCCCATCGAAGCATTAACTAATAGAGAAAGGCTTTTAGAAGTAGATGGAAAAGCCTATTCAACGCTTCCTGAAGAAACACAAAAAATAGGGTACGATTATAAACTTTACGATGCTTTTGACTTAGCTCCAAATCAAAGTGGACAAAAAAGATTGCCAACTCATTATTATAAAAAAATAGGAAATGTACTAGACTATATTTTTGTATCTAATGCACTTAATGAAAAAAACGAAGAGCATGTTGGTCGAGTAAGCACATATGAGGTACTTGACCGGCATTTAAAATGTGATGATATTGGAAATCAAAAACAATCTGATCATGCCCAAGTGGTAGCAACCATACAGTTTAAAGAACATTAATTTGAAAATTTTAAAAGGATGTTTTGATTTTAGAAAACATCCTTTTTTTCGTATATGAATAGAACATTTTTTAATCTTTGTTTTCAGTTAATTTAGTATGAATGAAATTGAATGTTAGTTAATAAAATCTAATATAAATATATATCTTATATATATTTAAAATAAAAAGATAAAACTTATATAGGATTGCCAAATGTATGTTTATCCTTACTGTAACAATGCCTTGTAACAGTACATAGCGTAAAAAATCATAAATAGTAGAATATAACAACGAAAAAATAGGTGTTATTACAATCTGGAATCTACAAATAATCATAAATGAAATGTAGTATTCCTACATAAAAAATGAAACAAATTAATACATTAATAAACATATTTATTCAATTGTAAAATTCCATATGAATTCACTGGATTTCCACAATCTTATTATATTTATCCACAAAAGATTCACATTATATGTAAATTAATCAACATAATCCAGTTTTAGCACATAACTAACATTGATATTGATGATTTTTGGTAGATAAAGACGTAGATACTATTTATACCAACGATATTTACAATAAATTGCTCACATTATATGTTATTTATCTACTTATCCACGAAATTTAATTTTTTCCTTATGATTTTTTGTAGGTATTTGAATGTATATAGATAATTTATAACATTTCTATATGAAAGTATGTGTGGAGATTTAGATAGGCACTATTCTATTTTTGTATATGAGTGCATAAAAAAAGATTCTATTATGAATAGAATCCAGTAAAGTTACTTATTGTGAAGAGCAAGTAAAATTCTTTTAGATATACGTATCAACACGAATAGCCCTCTATCTTGAATTTTTTCAAAAATAGAGAGCTGATTATAATTAGTTCGTGTTCATTGCTGAAATTACTTGCTCAGCTGTTGTTACTCGAATACCACCGCGGATTAACTGTTCAAAGGCACGAATAAATTTTATTAAATTGAAGCTATCGGGTACTTCAATAACACGAAGCTTTTCTTTCGGTAATCTATCTATCTTTTCAATGAACAATTCACGAACATCACTAGGAATAATACGCTCTTTATGTCCTCTTGCTTTTAAGAGTTCACGTATTTCTATTTCTAAAGCAATATAAGCATTTAGGTTTGCACCTTGTTCATAGGCGTACTTTCTAAATAACGTTTCTTCTTGATACTTTAGATAGTTGCGGTGATAGGATTCCTCTGTAACAGGTACAGCAAATTTATAGTTTAGTAACTCATATGTTTTGCGGAACAGCTTTTTGATGTTTCGAAGAGAGTACATAGAGAAATGCAATCCGAAATCAAATACAGCTTGTTCCTTTTGTTCTTTTGGAACATGTTGTGTAATAAGAGGGTAAATCCCCTCTTTAGCCGCAGTATCAAGAATTTGATATTGTGATGTTTGATTTAATAATTTCTTTAGAGTATAGACTAATTTACTTGGATATTCTTCATTACGATCTATCATGTCACGTAAGCTATGAATTACGCTTCGAATTTGTCGATGGCATGTATATTTAAGTACATGAATGAATTTGTTCATGTCTTGTGCAAATTCACCGATATTCATCTCTTGTAGTACGGATTCGATAAAACGAGCTTTACGAGCATAAGTAAGCTTTGGTGTGAATGGATCGCGATACTGTACTTCTCCTGTTTCTTTTGCACACAAGAAATCTGTATGTAAGGATAGATATAGAGTCGTATATCTTTTTTTATTCTTAACTCCTTTTTGCAATTTGCAAATTTTGAATAATGGAGTCCCTGTACATGGTAAGGCAGTTGTTAATTCTGTCATAACTGCGCGGATTTGATGTGGATATTTTTTATGTAAAAAGCGATACATCCCACCAAAATGAGTTTTATTCCCTTTTTCATCCTGTTTGTCTAAGGAACGTTTTAGTGTAGTTTCACTATGTTGTTGCATAGCAATATCTAAGAATAGCTTCTTAGATGCAACTGATAGTTCAAAGAAAGCTTTCGTAAATACCACTGGGCTAATATAAACATATGCATTGGCTTTTTTAGTTTCTTCATTCATAAAATGAGCTAATTTAATTGTATATCGACCATCTAATTCATTTTCAATCGTAATAATGTTATGTATACTTAATTTCTTTAATGCAATATAGAATTGAGAATGCTGTATATAAGCAAATTCTTCTTTATATAGTTTGTAATCTTCCCACATCATATGTATTGTTACATTTGGAATGACCCCATTCGTGTAACATTTTTTATGTAGATATAAGAAGACTTCCAAATCTGCGTTTGTAATGCCATATAATTTATGCTTTCTTCCCATTGTTTCCGAAATAGCAGATAGTGTACGACGTGAAAAAGATGGTTTAGCCTGTGCTACGAAGCCATCCACATCGGCAATACGCTCCTCATATGTCATATGATCAACAATATCCTCAAGGTATGTGTCTTTATAGCTGTAGTATTTCTCTTCAAAAGTTTCCACAAGTTTTTGCCAAGATTTCAGTGTTACTAAAACCGCATTTGTAGATTGTCCATTTAGACTACGTTGATTACGAATAATAAATGATTTTCCCATCTTTTTCACCTCCTACCTATAGATTCAGAAATAAATGCCAATAAACTATAAAATATACCAATTTTGATTATACCAAATCGAAATTTGCTGAAATGCGTCCCTTTAAGAGAAAAAATAAAAAGATGAAACGCCCTTTAACCCCTTGTGTACCAAGGGGTTAAAGGATTGTTGTATTTTTTTTTATGGACATGATATGGCTATAGGTTTTCATATTGGTAGAAAAGAAGAAAAATAGAAAATAAACCTTGTAAATGTGATTAAATCAGCGTTTATATCAATTTTTTAAAAAATAAAAGGGACATCATATGGCTATGAATTTTCATGTTTATAATTGTGATTTAAAACGCTAAAACCTTTTGAATAGTGATGTTAATGGGGTTTATCTATAATTTTATAATTTCAAAAGGAACATGAAGTAGCTAGGTGGATTTTCATGTTTGGGTAAAAAAAGGGACATCATACAGCTATAGGTTTTCATGTTTCATAAATATGTGAAAACAGAGATAATAACTTGAAAACTCCCAATATAAAAGGGTTTATGAGGTTTTTATCTGAAAAGAAAGGGACATCATATAGCTATAAATTTTCATAACTAATAGTATAGCTTTAATAGAAAAGCTTATATATCAAGCTTTAAGCACTTTTAGAAAAAAATTTCGAATTAGTAAAAAGAATTACATCATGTAATTTTTTGTTTCATGTTTTGGTGGAAAGGGCAATGATATGGCTATAAATTTTCATTTTTGATGAGCTTGGGGGGGCAAAGTGAAATTTATATTTTCATCTTTACATTTTTTAACTTTCATCTCTTTATTGAACTACCCCCACTTTCACTTCGTTTAGAAGTGAGGGATTCCTAAGTAAAGAGTTCTATCGAACTCTAGTTGATTAGGCTAACCCCGCAGTCCTTGCGGTTAGAAGCCTTATCGCTTCATTTTTTATATTGATACTTGCGTTAATATCCCTATCATGGTGTGTACGACAAGAAGGACAGTCCCATTTACGTAGGTTTAGATTTTTAACGTCTTTGTTCTGATATCCACAACAAGAGCATAATTGGCTGGAAGCAAATGTTTTCGATACGACAATGACTTGTTTGCCGTACCATTTTGCTTTGTATTCTAACATGTATCGAAATTGCGACCAAGACACTTCACTAATTGCTTTTGCTAACTTATGATTCTTTAACATATTCGATACTTGCAAATCCTCAATACCGATAACATCGTGGTTTTTGATGATTTCAGTTGAGATTTTGTCTAAGTAATCTTTTCTAGCATTTGAAATGTATTCATGAATTCTAGCTACCTTTACTCGTTGCTTATTCCAGCGAGAAGATCCTTTCATTCTTCTAGAAAGAACACGCTGTGCTTTCGCCAACTTAGCTTCTAATGATCGGAAAAACTTCGGATTTTTATAGGGTCTTCCATCTGACAAAATAGCGAAATCTTTTAGTCCTACATCTATTCCAATGTAAGAATTTGTTTTCGGAAGTTCTTGTACTTCTGTTTCAACTAACAATGACACAAAATATCTACCAGAAGGGTTCCGTCTAACTGTAGCATTTACAATACGTCCCTTTACTTCACTACTTTTGGCAAATCGAACAAGCCCTAGTTTTGGCAATTTAATTTTGTTTTCTATAACAGCAATGTTTTCATTTGTTTGTTTTGTGGTATAAGATTGTACGTTGTTTTTCTTAGATTTAAAGCGCGGGGCGCTGTTTTGTTTTTTGAAAAAGCGTGTATAGGCATCCGCAAGGTTGCGAACAGACGACTGAATCGCAATACTATCCACTTCTTTTAGCCAAACAAACTCTTTCTTCATGGCAGGTAGTTTGGCAGAGCATGTACCATAGGTCAAGCCTTTTCCTGTCTCTTTGTATGCGTGATCCCATAAGGATAGGAAATGATTGAATACAAAGCGAGAACAACCAATCGTTTTGTTGATTAGAATTGCTTGTGCTTTATTTGGATAGATACGAAACTTATAGGCTTTATTAATCATCATTTAATTCACCTCCATTTCGGTATATGACTATTATATACCAAACGTACATTCGATAGGTAGTGGAGTAACACTTTATGTATGTCGAACAATTAAGATGGCTTCCTGCCATCCCTTGTTCGAAGCCAATTCATCTCCCACCTACTCACTGGGCTGTGACCCTTCACGCTCCTTGAGGAAGGAGTCTTCTTGGCTAAAATGATAAATATGAATAATATTGCCGAAATGCTAATAGGAAAAGAGCGTATGGAAAAAGATTGGTTATTGAAAAAATTGCTATTTGGATTTTAAAAATCAATTGCGTCTTGTATAATCAGTTACAGAGCGGGCTATAAGTATACAAATTAGAGCCCTTAAGATGTTAACGTTGAAATGAAAGAGTGGAAGATTCCGACTACGTTTCTAGTTTTATATAAAGGAACATCATATAGCTAATTGTTTTCAAATTAAGATCGCCAATAAATAAATGTATATAAGGAGCCGAGTTTATATGGAAGACGTTCTTCAATTGTTTAGAGATGCACTGTCAATAACAGAACCACTGTATAAACAGAATGAGCAATTGTGGAGTAAATGGAATTCCTATTATATTGAGGTTAAAGCAGATAAAAGTAAAATTGTGACTTCAGAATACCTTTCTCCATCATTTTCAATGCTTGTACAGTGGCTAGAGCAACAACAAAGAAAAGGTGTTTCTTCTCTAGATATATTTAAAAATATAGATACTTACAAATTAATTATTCATGAGAAAATAGGAGTTTTTATTGAACAAGAGTTTCGTGAAAATCAAACAGCTAATATAGTGAATACAGCAACAAGTGAATCAGATGCAAGCAATTTGAATGAAAACTATTTAGAAGTAAATAACTCCGCTGTGTATTATAAGTTAAGAGATGGAATAGCTAAAAATCAATTTGAAGAAGATGAAAACACACGGTTAAAATCATACCCTATTGAAACAAAAGATAGTAATGGGGTAGCACAGCTTTCATCTCATAAAGATGAAGATCTAAAGTTAACGAATATTGAAGAGGCAGCAAGATGGAATACATTAGTAGACGGTGTAATGAGTAATATGGATGATCTAACTGCAGATTGTTTAGATTCCATCACGATTCAATGGTTGAATGAAGCTAAATCGCCGGATGAATTTATCGATTTTTCATATGAACAAGTTTTAGAGATGTGCAGTATTTCAAAGGCCAAGGCAAATGGTGTTGAATATTATAGGGTAGAAGATAAAATTAAAGTAGCGAAGCGGATTGCGGCCCTAGCGAGTATTTTTATATATCTAAATGATGACAATGAAGTAGTCGTATTAAATGATCGTGCTGAAACAGGTAAGCATTATGAAGTTAAACGTGAGGTAATTAAAAGGCTATTCGTATTAGATTCTGTAGTTCTATGGAGAGATAAAAATACAAACGAATACATGGGAATAGAATCGTGCCGAATCAAACCGGGTAGTTTCTTATCCGGATATTTATATGGATCTAATAGTACTACCGCATTATTATCAAAAAAGGCACTTGAATATAATAGTTATAGACACAAATATCATAAAAGGTTAATTCGATATTTGACATGGCAATGGAGAATACGTCAAATGTTTTCTAGTATACAAAGACCTTATTCTATAGGTGGAGATAAAGGTTTGTTAGCAGTTATGGGTATAAACCAGAAACAAAAACCTAATCGTATTCGTGAACAATTAGAAAATGTTCTTATGGATTTAGAAAAAGAAAAGGTAATTTCTCATTGGGAATATGATAATGGTTTAGAAGAAGAAAAACTGACCAAGAAGAATTGGTTTAAAAACTATTATTCACAGTTAGGAATAGTAATATTGCCACCTCAAGAACTAATTAGTTCAATGGAAAAATTAGCAAAAAAGAAAACAATTGATACAATACATGAGGAAAGTCAGCCAATAAAAATTATAGAAAAACCATTAGATACGAGTGAAAATGAACAAGTAATTAGAGAGAAGATAGAGTTTGTGCACCTGAAAAAGAATATAACTATGCGAGAACTTTCAATAGAGATAGGTATATCGCAGCCTACTCTTTCTAGATTTTATCATAAAAAAACAAAACGACTCTCTAGTACGGCGAGAAACAATTTAAGTCAATGGTATAAACGACAGTTAATTATCGATAAGATGTAAGTTTAAAATAAAGTTCTAAAAAAAGAGTCCTAGATATAGGACTCTTTTTTTAGAGTATTTACATACTAATTACTAATTGAACTACTCCACTTAGCTACGCTTAAATGTTATAGGCGAATGACAGCCAACAGACGAGTTCTATTTACGTAACTAGCACCTACATTGATCTCATCAAACGTTACAAAACTAAGAAAGTATGGATGAGCATAGAAATGAAGGTGTAGGCAAATGCATCAAATAAAACTTTTTTCCGTGAAGGATTCTTGCAGCCTGGACAACCTATGGTATTTTCATGGTTGGGTGGTATTGACATCCATAAATTTTGGCGCAATCTTGTGTGCGCAACTCACTCATCCGACTGAGATGCTATTTCCCCTGTAAATTTCTTACCACAGAACGATAAAATTACCGAAGAGAATTATGAGCCCTACTTGACGAAGAAAATGATAGGAAATCGTGAAGATATGTACATATGCATAAAGATATTTACAATTTCATGATTGAAGTTAGTAATAATAAAATGTATTATTGAAAAGCACAATTTATAATTCAAGTAATCAGGACTATGCGCTCACAATAATTTGAACATTCAGAAATTGCAATATCGTCTAAAAATGAGGTGAGGCTAATAGAAACAGTACATATTAAATGGTATGGATTGTATAATCTAAATGATTTTTATAATAGAGAAGAAGCTTATAAGAAGGGGCTATTTGCAATCTCTAGAGTATATGCTAAGAATGTAACATTGCTCTATATAGGAAAAACCAAAAGAAGCTTTATACAAAAGATAAGGGAACTTAATAAGGATTGGCTTTGTGATGAAAGCGAATTAAAGATTACATTAGGAATCATAGAATTCCCTAGTTGTGAAAGTTACTCTGAAAAGAAGGTAAAAGAGATAAAATCCCTTTTGATTTTACGACATACCCCATTAGAAAACGACACATCTTTATTATACTATAGAGGGAAATTTAATTTAAAAATTATAAATAAGGGACGAAGGGGCTTAATTGTTAAAAAGCTTTCTACAGGAGATCTAATGTGGACGTAATTGGAATCACCTTTGAATAAAATTGAAGGTTTCTTAAGTGCAGCAGCGTATTAATTTTTAATGTATTAAACTATTTTTGAATAACATATGTCAGATGCTTGAAAAAACACAAATTTTATTATGATATGAAATCCTGTATGGGAAGTGTAGTTTATTTCTATCATTTAATAAAAATATTAAGAATTATGGGAATAATACATAAAGATTAGAGGAGAAAATAAACACGGAGGTTTGAAGAATGGGACAAGTAAGCAGGTTTCAAGAAAAACGACAAAATCGTCGTCAAAAGGCGATTTTTAATATTGCATTTACTTTGGTATTAGTGACAGTTGGTATAGTGACATACCAGCTGTTTTCCTCTTCTGATACATCAAAGAAAGCAATTGCTCAAGAAAAGAAAGCAGCACAGCTAGAAGAAAAGAAACGTGAAGAGAAAGAAGCGGCACAGCTAGAAGAGAAGAAACGTGAAGAGAAAGAAGCAGCACAGCTAGAAGAAAAGAAACGTGAAGAGAAAGAAGCGGCACAGCTAGAAGAGAAGAAACGTGAAGAGAAAGAAGCGGCACAGCTAGAAGAGAAGAAACGTGAAGAGAAAGAAGCAGCACAGTTAGAAGAGAAACAAAAAGCAGAAAAATCGGTATCTCAAGAAAAGGGTTCTCAAACTAATCCTTCTTGGAAGCCAATTGGTACAAAGCAAGGGGCAAAACCTGAAATGAAATTTAAAGAAGGAACAGTAGATTGGAGTGAGATGAAAAAAGCAATTTCTTATGCTGTTGATGTTCCAGAGAGCCAATTGATTTTCGATTTTATTGGGAATAATGGTAATAATAAAGCCTACGGTAATGTGCGAGATAAGCAAAGTAACAAAAAATATAAGGTTGATATTGATTGGATAGAGAATCAGGGGTGGAAACCAGTATCTGTTCAAGTGGTAAAATAAATAATAGAAATGTAAATGCTCCCACTCTCGTTGTAAGGGACCAAGCTATTATTGTCCAGATAAGATAAACCTGGTTCTATATGATGTTTGAAATAATTATGTATTTAAAAGTTTACTTTTGTAAAAGCTCAAAAAAGAGTCCGTATTACTCAGGACTCTTTTTGTTATGTTGACAGCATTAATTACCAAATAAACTTGCTGTATCAAGATCTTCATATTCATCATTCAAAGTATTTGTTTCAGATTTAGAAACGTCTTCTTTTTTTACATTTTCAGTATCGGATTTCTTTTCAAGAGCCCCAATTACTTCATTAGGAGATTTAATCTCATTATGGATGTTTTGGTCATCATTTTTGATAATGAGATTTGAATCGTTCAATAGGACCCGTTTAACCTCATTTAAAAAATCTTTATCTTGAAGTAAGATTTCTCTTTGCATTTGTTGTTGAATCTTATAATCACCAACATCTTGTAAGCCATGTTTATCAATGAAGTAACAGACAAGTTTATATAGTGAATCTGCTATATTCCCTTGAGATTCAAACCATTTAAAGAACTCCTCGTTCTCAATTTTTTTGAGATTCCAAAAGAAAGATTCTCTTTTCTTGTCAGCCATATTATCTCACCTTTTTTCGAGTAAGAATTTTCTTGATTACTTGCATACCTCTAGCATTCATATCTACAGCATATTTTTCTGGAATCCATAATAAGTACATACCAACTTGTTCACAATACTCTAATAGTTGATTATATAACTCATCTTTAAAAGTAACACTTCCGCCACCATATACACATAAAATTTCAGCTTCACTAGCTGTATTGCTTACATATTTTTCACTTGCATCTTCTAAGATAAGTTCAGCCTGTTCCACTTTTGTAATATTAAAGTACCCAGTAGCTTCTTCATGGTATTTATGATCTCGATCTTGAAGGATTTGTGAGAATTGTTGGCGTTTAATATTTGTTCCACGTTCTTGGTTTAATAGCTTAACAGCTTCTTCTGTAGCATGCCCAACTCCACGTCTTTCTCCACTACAAGCATCAATGACTGGATTTACGCCAACTGTGTATATATACTCAGTTGTTCCATCTCCAATATCGATATGTAAGATTTTTTTGTTCTTAAAGAATGCTTTTTTTACTGTCTCTACCTCAAGTTTGTCTTTATATAGTTTAATAAAGTCACTAAACATATCTTCTTCGCCTTCAAGGATTGCATATAAAGGAGGAACACCTTCTTGGGTAATGTTTGCACTGTTAAATGTTAAGCTGACTGTTACTTGTTCTTCTCCCACATAAACAACTACAACATGATTTGAGTTAGTAAAACGTTGCTCTAGGTGCTTAGCGTTTACAGGTGTCCATTGGCTAGCTGGAATAGCTGAAATAAGATCAACAGTCACATTAATTGATTGTGGCAGTTGTTCCGTTCTTTCCCATTCAAGCTGGACTGATTTATTTGCAATTAGTCCTAGCATATTAATTAACGGCAAATCATCATTATATTTTTGGCCTACTTTAATGTTCATGTTTTTTGGGTTCTTTCCTGTTAGCATCGCTCGATTACCAATAAAGTACATCCCAGATCTTCTAATTGATTTACTAGCAATATTTACAAACATATTGTCTACTAAATTAATTATATTTTTTTGAGTGTTTGTTTCTGTTACATTGGGCATTGAGTAAACGCTTTGATATACGTTTTTCATTTTTATGTATTCACCATTGATATAACCTTTAAAAGAATCGTTTCCAATATCACCTTCAATGTCTATATGAAGATTATTCCCTTTTAAATCTGTCATTATACATCACCTCTATAATTTTTATTTCTTATTTATATTTATTAGCTATATTATAACTTAAAACCATAGTAGAAACAAGGGTTTTAGAGGATTCTACAGTAATTAAATATAAAATAGATATATTATAAATATAATTTTAATATTAATTGAATTCACCCTGTTGTTTAGGTGGGTAGATTAGATTTTTATTGCGAATAAATATCTAATAAATATTTAATAGATATTAAACAGAAATTTATTAGAATTTATTTCGGTATGTTTGCTGGATTAATTATTTTTTAGTTAACTGTATGTTTGGTACGTCATTTGTATAAGCCCTGGAGAAGTTTTCTATATGTATTGAATGGATTCCTTTAAGATGTTTTTAGGAATTAAAGTTAGACTTAAAAGTTTAAATTATAATCTTCTTAAGAAAATCTGATTTTTTTGAGGGTGTATTTGAATCCGCTATCAAAACAAACGTTATCGAAGTGTTATTTTAGTGTTTAAAATTACATGAACGCTATCCGTTATTATGGCGATTATCCCTTTAATACCAACGTTTATAGGGTTGTTCATTGAAAAGGATATGAATAAGATGTTTGTTATCTATTCCTATCTAACTATTCGCCACTTAACAGCCTCCAAGACTGTTTGAAGTGTGAAATTTCTAATTCAGTGGGCTACTCTTTTAGTCCCTACAGTTAAAAGATAAACAGCTTCTTTTCTCAGATTTAGTCTCGCGTTAATATCTCTATAGAAATTTGTGCTACAGAAATCTTAGATTTTTAACGTCTTTATTTGGGTAACCACAACTTACTTTGCATATTATTTTGTTTGGTGAGTTTTGTAGAGTAAAAATTATAAGTTAATCCTTTTCTTGTTTCTTTATCTTGTAATTCTATAGAGCAAGTGAACCATTAAATATTAAATGCATTAATTTAGAGTGTTTTGCTTTCTTTAATCGATGTATATAATGTGAGTTCACAGTTTACATTATATGATTCTGTATGGCTCTCTAGATCAAAAGTAATAACTGATAGACTGCTTAAGTTAAAGTGCTCAAAAAGTAATAATGAAAGCATTAATTAGAGGGAGTACTTTGTATATGATCCAACTCAATTATTTAAGTTGGAACTCATTTTTTAGCAAATAAAGTAGTTAGTTGAACCTGAAAGTTTAATACTTTTAAGAGGATTTGATGTTTTAGAGAATGTAACTAAATTAACTATTGTATAAACGTTATCAAAGTGTTATTTTAGTGTTTAAAATCACGTGAACGCTATCCGTTTTTGTAGCGACTATCCTTTTTATATCAATGTTTATGAGCCTTTGAGAGAAATGCGACTTATACTAAAGTAGCTTATAGGGAATGTTAAAAGATGTGTTGATAAAGCTGAAAGTTCAGGAACACATTATTTTAACATTGTAGATTCATTTAAAATGAGCTATTATTCGATATTTGTGATAAAAAACGTAATTTAAGTATTCAACATAAAATTGCATTACAACAAGATTAGAAGAATTATGGGATGAGCGCTTATAAAGCGTTAAATTAACGCTTTATAAAACGTGAACGCGATGCGTTCATAAACCGTTAAATCCATTTCTGTAGGGGGAAGATATCCTTGTTTTGGCCTTATAATAAGAAGCTATTAAAAAGTTGGGGAATTACAGAACCTAACCAAGCTTCCTAAAAACCATGGTGCTAATTTTTGAAAATCATGATCAATACATGAATATTAATTAATACTGAGGATCTTTGCAATTCATAGGAAAGGCAAAAGAAATATGTATATAATTCTTGTCACGGTGGAATTGTCTTAAAACGCAATAAAATTGCAAACAATAATCTAAATTTCATACAAGATCGAATTTAAATTTGAGTTGAGGAATAACTATATAGAATTTAAGTATATACACACTGAAATTTAGCATGAATACTAAGCGTTTATGTTGCGTTCTTCCTTTTTCTTTTCTTGAATTTAGAAAAGGAATTGAGGAAAAGATGAGAAAAGACAGGAATTCTTGTGAATTTTTTCAGTTGATAAGATTATAGTTTAAATCAATTTACTATCTATACATTGTACTTAGAAGGTATGTATGAAAGTTATTAAAAAGATTATAGCTATAAAAACATTTGATGAGTGGTAGTTAGATTTGTATTATTAAAATTTCACTTTATTTTTGAAGTTAAATAGATATTAAAAACAGACATAAGAAGAACTACTTTTGAAGATCTATATTTAGCATTGTGAAGATGGGTTAAAAAATAAAAAAAAAGCGGTAATTACCGCTTTTTTTTATTGGGATACGTATTTGATAGAAAATGTACCCAAAAATTAGTTTCGATTAAACAAACGTTGAATGAACGTTTTCTTGGTGTTATCCAGTTGTTCTTGTCGATCTTCATTTAGCAATTGAATTGTTTTATCTAGTTTTTCTTGTAGTAATTGAATTTGCAAATCTTTTTCTTCTTTTTCTGATCTTTCTTGTAATAATAAATTAATAATATCTTGGTTTTGTTGTACAATTTTTTCTTGTTGGTTAAACATATAAGAAAACTTATCTTGAATTATTGAAATATCCGTCTGTGAACGTTTTTGAAGTGTTACTTCAGTATCAATTTCTTCCTGAACGCTATCCGTTTTTTGTGCGTTTTCTTCAACTATATCAATGCTTCGCGTAGCGGCCTCTTCTAATTTCCAGTTTTGATTTAGGTATTCCTTCATTTGTTTTAAAATATCTATATCATTTTCATAATAAATTCGTTGGTTACGTTCATTTCTTTCAAATATGTACTCCATTTTCTCTAGTTCAATTGACCATCTACGAAGTGTATTAGTATTAATATCTAGTTGCTTTGCTACTTCTTGTGCAAAATATCCATATTCCAAACTTTACACCTCCATTATTTGTGTGTTAGATATTCTTTCTTTATTAGTAGGATCATTCCTCTAATAATAGAGACTTTTATAGGGCTACAAGGTTAAAAGGACTTTACTACTTTCAAAAGGATTCCTGAGCAGATACTTGTCTTTTAGATTAGTCTATGTATCTAATATTGAGGTTAATTAAATTATAAAAGCTATCCGTTTTGATAACGTTCACTTTTGAAAACAAGAAAATATTTATTAAACAATATAATAAATAAAGGCTTACTTGAAATTTTATTATTAGAAGTTTGATTCCGATATAAGAATTTTACTAGATATATGTGTAAGAATCAAAGCTTTCATTAATAGAATTAGCATCTAGCTAATGTTTTTTTAATTTGAAATACATGAAAAGTTTGTAAGGGGATCTTTTGGAACGCTATGCGTTTAAGTAGCGTTTTACTAGTAAAAAATAATACTCAATTTAAAATAGGGATATTTCAAATAATATTTTTGGCTCTTAAAACGACTTAATCTACGCCAAAAATAGCTTATAGGATGTTGTAAACTTTTATAGAATTTACAAATTATTAAAGGTATTTAATCTTAAACAGAAATAATGTGACAAATCTCTATTTAGGAGTTTACGTTTTATAGTATGGATTCAATAGCTAGTGATATTCTTATAATACTATATAGAAGTAGGCGGCGAAGGGGGAGCATCCCTATAAATTCAATTTAAAATAAAAAGAATTTTATCAAATTTTAGAGAAGCCAATAACAAATATCTACATAATTATTTATATATTTTGCAAGTTGAATGGGATTCCCTAAAATTAGACAACATAGAATGAATTCCAGAATGCTATATTAAATTAATCTTGTTTTAAAAATTAAATCCAATAAAAACATTAGAATATATTATGATGCCTTTAAACCTACTCTGACAAGATATTCAGGATTTTCTCTTAGTAAATTTCAAATTAAATTTGATAGTTAATAATGAATTAACCATAAATAAATTATGGTTAATTGTATATGTAAATTGCCCAGAACTTCATAGAAAGGTTCTATAAAATGCTTTGGATATTGAAGTTTCTTGTGTCGAATAACAACAAGTTTATGATTTTTTTCAAGAAGATACGACAAATAGCCTTGCTATATTTGATTTTTTTAAGCAAGGCTAGATACTAGTATGATTTTTTAAAATTAATTACTTTCTTCTAAGAAATTATAAAAAATAAATTCTCTTTTTTGTTTTGTACCATGTAGGGATTTCTTCTCTATTACGTTCTGATTTCTTCGTTTCCAGTTTTGTTTAGATTTTTGGCCAAACATTTTTATGAAATGCGCGGGATTACTATTTTGAGCTTCATTATATTGAAACCATTGTACACATTCTTCAAAATCCCATCTAGCATAGCGGTCGATATAAGGTGGCATCCTTAAAGCAATTGTGTATGCATCCTTTTCACTAAGGTAATTTAGTTCTTGACTTAAAATGTAGTAATAAGCCTTTTTCTGATCCTCACTAAGATAGTCGTCTAAATCTTGTAATCTGTTATTCTTTTCTTTTAATTTACAATCAATCCGTATTTGATTTTTTTTGTTTGTTTACGCTGTAAATGTCTACAGAATTAGACGAAACTTGAATATCATTCTTTATGTCTTCGTGATTGGCCACAACAGTTTTCTTAAAGAGTTTTTCACTTAGAAATTCAGTAAAAGTAGAGCACACATCAATTGCTACAGCCCATTTTATCTTGAAGTATTCAATAATTTTTAAATAGTTGTTATGTATGGTTAAGATGTAAATTGAAAGGGCAATCTTACCGTGTCTGCGCACTTTAATTTGTTGGCATACTCCCAAATCTTGAAGCCATGTTAACACATGAAGTTGTTGAATCGATTAATAAATCCATGAGTGAACAAAGTGTTCGGCATGATACAGCGAAGGATAATATAGATCGGATCGATGCGAAAAATGAATTTTTAGAGCTGGAAGCTCTCTATACGGATTTGAAACAAGGTGAGGTCATGAAACGTATTCACATTCGTATTTATGTTTCCGCTAGAACAATAGATGAACTAGAAAAACAAGTAAAAGAGATCCTGGAAACATTAGAATCTTATAACTTTCGAGGAGCTGTCTTTTTAAATGAACAAGAGTATGAATGGGATGCACTCGTAACGAGCTTTGATACACAAAAAAATTATGTGAACCGAAGAAAAGGGAAAGAAATTCCGGCAGTCAGTTTGGCTGGTGGGTGTCCGTTTCATTATTCCTATTTGCACGATCCATACGGTACGTATTATGGAACAACGAAAACAAAAGGAAATGTTATTTTTGATATCTTCCATAAAGACAATCAAAGAAAGAGTTATAACGGTGTAATGATTGGGAAGTCTGGTGCGGGGAAATCAACATTGTTAAAAAAGAAAAGTGTGGATTATGCAAGTAAGGGTCATTTTGTTCGGATATTTGATGTTGTAGAAGAGTTTACAGATACAGTGAAAGAACTAGGAGGAAAGACCATCTCATTAGACGGTTCTCAAGGTCAAATTAACCCACTTCAAGTGTACAAAACAGCAGAACTTGAAGAAGTTAGTTTCACTCAACATCTATCTAAATTGACAATTTTTTATCGATTCATTGCGCCAGAAGCAAAAGATGATGAAATTAAAGAATATGAAAATTTGCTTCGTAAATTATATATTCGTATGGGATTATGGAATGACGAAAAAGGAGCGAAAAATGAAATTACAACAAGAAAATCAAAAGAATATCCGATTTTCTCTGACTTTTTAATGTTTGTTCGTAAAGAATTATATCAAGATGTAGAAGCTAGAAAGCATCATGATAATTTAGGAGACAGTAGAATTCATCGTTTAGAATTAATTGAATTAAATCTTACAAATTTAGTAGAAGCATATGCAGAATTATTTGATGGTCATACTACAATTGAAGATTTCAAGAAAGAACAAGTTGTATCCTTTTCCTTACGGAATATATCCAGTTTTAAACCAGAAGTATTCCAGGCACAGATCTTTAATGTGTTAAATCTCCTTTGGGATGAAATGATTTCAAATGGTGCGCCACAATTAAAAGCCTTTAACAAAAAGCAACTTGCTTTTGAAGATGTAGTTCGTTATTTCATTCTTATTGACGAGGCGCATCATATAATCAACACGAAAAAAGAAAGTGCTCATGCGCTACAATTTTTAACGAAACTTAGCCGAGAAGATCGAAAATACTTTGCAGGTCTTTTATATGCAAGTCACACGATTCGAGATTTTGTACCGGAAGGATCTTCACAGGAAATGATTGATGAAATTAAAAAGCTATTTGAACTTACACAGTACAAATTTATCATGCAGCAAGATAATAACAGTTTAGATATGTTGCGAAAAGTATTTGCAGGACAGTTAAGTGAAAGTGAGATTGCAGCGATTCCGCATTTGCCAACAGGGGATGTCATCTTAAGTATTGGGGCTGTAAAAAACATTCATTTTCATGTAGAAGTAACAGATGAAGAATTGATGTTATTCGGGGGAGGTGCTTAATACTATGCATCTAGTTTTAAAGATTATACCAAAGAAATGGCTCATCACTTTAGCACTACTTGTGATGGGTCTTTTTTCTTTTCTTTTACTTGGAGTAGTAAGCATTTTTATTGCGGCAATGGGGAGTGATAGTGGAACAGACACGGGTGATATTACGTATACAGGTGAAGGGCAAGTCATGAATGTTTCACCTGAAGTTCTAAAATGGGAACCTACGATTCGGAAGCATGCAAAAGCTTTTGGCGTGGAACCGTTTGTTGCTTTAATGCTTGCACAAATGATGCAAGAGAGTGGAGGTCGAGGTAGCGATCCAATGCAAAGCTCGGAAGGTGCATTTAATACGAAATATTGTAAATCACCAAACTGTATTACAGATCCAGATTACAGTATTTGGGCTGGTGTACAGGAGTTTAAACATGCGATAGAAAGAGCCGGAGTAACGAGTCCAGGAGACATGGATCATATCAAAACAGCCCTCCAAGCTTACAATTTCGGGACAGGATTTTTTGATTTTGTTGGCGCAAATGGTGGCAAGTATACGAAAGAATTAGCAATTAAATTTTCACAACAACAATATCAAAAAGTGAAACATACAGGAATGTACCATTGTTTAAGACAGGAAGCCGTACCATATCAAGCGTGTTATGGCGATATTTTGTACGTTGACGCAGTTTTAAAATATTATCAGCCGGGTTCTGTTGTTTCTGGCGGAGGAGGAAATCCAGGAAGTGGCGGAAGTAGCGGTTCAAAAGTTGCCGATGTAGGTCGCCAATGGATAGGGCGTTCTACCTATGTATTTGGTGGAGGACGTAACACAAATGACATCGCAAGAGGGATTTTTGATTGTTCAAGTTTTGTACGCTGGGCATTCGAACAAGTAGGAATGTATACTAGTCCGATTGGCGCTGTAAGTACGGAAACATTAAATAAAATTGGTACAAAAGTATCAGCAAATGATATGAAACCGGGTGATGTTATTTTCTTTGATACCTACAAACATGACGGACACGTTGGCATTGTAATTGATAAAAATACTTTCATTGGATGCCAAACGAATAAAGGTGTTTCTATTGAAGATTTAAATAATCCGTATTGGAAAAAAGTCTTTTCTGGTCATGTAAGAAGGTTCTAAAAACCGAAAGAATAGGAGACTAAAAGAATGAAAGATAAACGAAAATCTTTGTTTATTGTGTTTGTCATTTTAGTTGTAGGTGTAACAGCTTTTAATATCTATTTGAGTAAAAAATCAATGAGTGATGGCAAAGAAAAACAGTTAAAACTTTCAAATGAATTACTAACAAAACAAAATGAAGACTTAAAAAAACGACTGGATAAGGTGCTTCCTTCCGCACAAGAACAACAGAGAATGGCGTATTTATCGACAGCCGAAACGTTTATTCAATTATCATTTCATCGAGAAAAAGAAGGCTACAGTGAGCGAAAAGAAAAAGCAAAATCCATTATGAGTGAAGAACTATTACAACAATTTTATCCAACTGATAAATACGAATTAGGAGATACGTATAAAACGAAACCAATAGAAATGAAGTTTTATTTACAAGAAAATGAACCCGATAAAGAGGAGGTAAATGTGTTAGCTGAATTTATAAATGTCACGACAGATTCAACACAAAACCGAGAAGAAAAAGTAAACAATGTGTTACGAATCATCATGAAAAAAGAAAATGAAACATGGCGAGTTACAAGTGTGGAAGAGTTAAATATGAAAGTTTTATAACGAAAAAGGTGGGGTGAGAGTGTGATAGGAGCGATTGGTAAGAAGAGTGAAAGAATCAATCTAAGAAAGAATAAGTCGTGGATCTACTTAACAATTATCAGCTTTCTATTTTTGGGTTTTTTCGCTTTCTTGACATCAAAAATTTACATGCCAAACGATGAAAAACTATTTCATACAGAAACAAATAAAGTAATTAAGTTGTCGGGTATGGGGAAATTGATTGTAGAGAAAAGGGAATACAATCCACACAAAAACTTTATACAAATTTACTTTCGATTAGAAGGATATGAGGAAACAGGATATACATTTAAAGCGCAGCAAAAAGCAAATCCAGGTGTGCAATTACCTGTCAAAGTATTGTATGAGGAGAACGGAAAATACGTTGTAGAAGTAAAAGACTTATCTCCGAATTGGGGAGCGTTAGCCTTCGATATTTACAATAGAAATGGTGAAAAAGAACAAATGGATATTCGTAAATTCACACAAGATGTTAACGAATATGAAGAAGAAAATGCAGCAACAAAAAGTCCGAATAAATTAGTTCAGACGATTTTTACCGATCAAAGAAAAACAAAAGCGAATGACGAACTGATTGCTGAAGATAAAAAAACATATGAACTAGATTTTATAGAAAGAGACAAAAAGGATATCGAAACAAAGATAAAAAATTATGGGAAAGCAATCAAACTGGAAGAAGAAAATGCGAAGACAGTTTATGAAAAAGTAAAAGAATTACAAGATGAAATAAAGTATCAAACTGAAGCAGAAAAAACGGAAACACAATCAAAAATAGCATCCTTAGAATCTAAAATAAAATCATCAGAAAAGAACGTGGAATTGTTTAAAGGGGAACAAAAAATTGCACGAGATAAGGTCAAAAAGTTAGAGCAAAAGGAACAAGAAATTAATAAAAAGTGAAAAAAGATATAGGGACACAATGGGGACATTGAGGTGAAATAAGGGGACATGAAAGGAACGTTAAGAAAAAATAACGGGACATGATGGAGACATTAATAAAAAAGATAGGGACGTAATGGGGACATTCAACTTCTTTCCTTGTTCCCATCGTTTTGCTAGGCTCCGCCTAGCTTCACACCTTAGGTGGGAACAAAAACCCCTTATGCTCTTCTCACTATTTTTTGATCTCTACCCAGAATTGCAGAAAGGAGAGGGAAAAGTGGAAATTAGAATAAGAGAAATAGATCCAATTGCCGTAAAGAAAATAGATGAAATGGCAAAGAGAAAGGGAATATCCCGGCAAAAATTTTTGAAAGCCCAAATTGAAATGCTAGCATTTTTTCAGCAGCAAAATAAAAGGGAAATGGAATTAGAAAATCTTATTGAAAAGAACATCCATATGATGAGTGACTGTTATAGCGCAATGGAAAAAATGAATGAGTTTATTCAAATGATGATGCAGGATATTGAAAATGAATAATGCCGTTCCTGTTCAGTCTTCAGTCACACCAGGTGTTGTTTTAAAAACGAAATTTGTTTTACCAAGTTCTGATGTGTTTCAGAACTATATTGATTATGTAGATCGAGAGGAAGCGAAAAGTGAAGTGAAGCTGAATCCGAAAATGTTCGAAACGTATCAAGACTATATGGGGAATTCAGAAAAGACATCGGCACTATTTACGGAACAAGCAAATCGTTTAACAGAAAGTGAAAAAAAGTCCCTAAAGGAAATGTTTAAAACCGCCCATGAGAATGGAAGTATCATGTGGCAAGATGTCATTTCTTTTCATAATCCCTGGTTAGAGAAGCAAGGAATTTATGATGAGAAAACAAAAACATTGGATGAAAAAAAGTTAATGGATGTAACACGGCTTGCGATGAAGGAAATGCAAAAAAGAAAGGGGTTGGAAAAAAGCTCTATCTGGTCGGCAGCCATTCACTTTAATACGGATAATATTCATATTCATGTAGCAACTGTTGAACCATTTCCAACGAGAGAACGTGGTAAAAGAAAACCAAAAACATTAGATGCGATGAAGGGTAAAGTCGTAAATAATTTGTTAGATCGTAAGCAGGAACAAAAACAAATTAATGATTTGATTCGAAACAATATGGTGGGAAGGAAAAAAGAAGATTCCGTTTTTAATTGGCGTAATCAACATTTGAAACCATTGTTTTTACAAATCTATAAACAGTTACCAAGTGATAAAAGACAGTGGCAATATAGCTACAATACGATTCAACCATTAAAGCCGCAAATTGATGAATTGAGCAGTCGGTATATTCAACATCATCATAAAAAAGATTATGATCAGTTTCTCCAAAAGTTAGATAAAGAAGTGCAAGTTTTCAAAGAAGCATATGGGGAAGGAAAGTATGATAAGAAGCAATATGAAAATTACAAGATGAATAAAATCAGTGATCTGTATAAAAGGATGGGTAACGCTTTTTTACAAGAAATGAAAGCATATGATAAAGAACAAAAAAGAATCCATCACATGAAAAAATCAAAGTCATTTCGAAAATTTCAGCAGAATGTATCTATTCAGTATTCTATGAGAAAAGTGGAAGGCGCCTTTAAAAGTGAATATGAAAGTTGGAAAAATCAAAAGTATTATGAGCGTATGCAAAGGGAAAATGCATATGAAAATGAAAGGGGTTAGATCATAGAGAATAAAAAAATCCGAATGAAGTTATCATTAAATGAAAATGTCCATCAATACATTAAAGACTACATGGATGAAAATAATATTACTCATCCTGGTGATGCTATATCGAAAATTTGTATGGAGCATCAAGCATCAAAAAGTTCAGAATGGTCATTGAATTATATTTCCGAAATTGTATCAAAGAATCTACACGATGTGTTGAAAAGTGAACTAACAAAAATTCGTCTTGGTGCAAATAGTGCGGATAGAAATACGCAAATTTTAATTGAATTATTAAATGGTTATTTCTTTTTAGAGGGCGTAGATAGCCTTATTACGACTGATAAACAAGAGATGGGAAGTGTGAAGATAGCAAAAGAAGTCGTAGCGGAACGGATTAGTAACGCAAGACAAAAACGTTTAGATCATGAGGCATCAAAGAACAATGTAACGTAAGCTACATTGTTTCTTTTTATAAAAAAACAGGAGGTTAGTAGGATGTTATTATTTCATGAAGATATCGCATTAGGAGTCATTAAAGAGGTTGGAGAAGGTGAACTTGTTTTACTTGTAAAAGAGGAAGAACTAACAATCAAAATTACACGAGAACAAGAGGAAGAACTTGCAGTCCATGTCATGAATCAAGAAAATATGTTAGTTCCGGTTAATGTGAAAACTCATGAGCTTTTCTTTGATACAGCTGAGAGATGGAATGAAGAAGAAATGGAGGAATTGCAAAGAGCGAGTGAAAGAGTAGGAGAAGATCATGAGTAAAAGTTATAAGAAAAAGTATCAAACAAAATCACCAGAAGAAAAGAAAGAAGCGGTGCAAGCTGTAACAAAAAAGATGGAAAAAAGCGTTGAAGGTTATTTTCGTACACCAGGAGATTTAAAAGAGTATCTAACGTTTATGGCAAAGTTTTATCACTATTCACCATCTAATATTTCATTAATACAGAGTCAATTCCAGGGAGCCAGTGCAGTTGGTTCCTTTTCTTTTTGGAAAGAAAAAGGATTTCCGGTTAAGAAGGGTGAGAAAGGAATTAAAATTCTTGTTCCAAACCGAACTGTAGCAAAATTTAAGGACAAAGAAGGCTCTTGGAAAACAGTAACTAAAGCAAATGAGGAAGAGAAGAAACAAATTGAATCTAAAAGCGTAGAAGTGAAACCAGGTCGCTTATATTTTGCTATCGGTCATGTGTTTGATGTGTCCCAAACAAATGCAAAAGCGGAAGATCTTCCTCGTATTTTTCCGAATCGTTGGCTAGAAGGGAGCGTTACAGATTACCAAAGTTTGTACAAGGGAATGGAAGCTATTGCGAAAAAAAACGATGTGAAAATTATTGCGCCAAAATCAGAACTGGGTGTCGCAAAAGGTGTGAGCTATCCCTTAACAAAAGAGGTTGCTTTGAATCCACGAAACAGTGAATTACAAAATGTAAAAACACTTCTTCACGAATTGGCACATGCCAAACTTCATACAGCAGAGACACATATGAACTACACAGCACCAGAAAAAGAGTTTCAAGCAGAAATGACAGCTTATGCCGTTTCTTCTTATTTTGGGATTGATACAAGCGAATATTCGTTAGGATATTTAGCGAGCTGGACACAAGGAAAAGAAATGAAAGATAAAACCAAGTTGTTGAAAGAAGTACATGAAACTTCGATTGAATTTATTGAAACAATTGAAAATACGTTAGAAAAGGAAAAAGAAAAAACGAATGAAAAGGGAGTAGATAATATGTCAAAACAAGTGTCTAATAATGGAAAAGAGAATGTAGTAACAGTTGAAATATTGGATAAGGATATCAAAGACGGTGAGATTGCAAAATTACACATGGTGGATGCAGAAACCAAAGAAGTATATCATATGGCAATTTATGATCCGGGAGTATTAGACCGTGATGAATTTTATAATGGCGAAAGGGATGTTTCTAATATTGAACATATTTTTAAAGGAGATGTTTATGAAAAAGTAAAGGATACTCTCCTTGATAGGAACGAAAGTCAATCATTTACTGTACGTGAAGAAGATATGCTTATTCCTTTAAGTGAGTTAGAACAAGATGATCGATACGCTATTTTATTTAATACAGAAAAATATGAAGCGGCTAAAGTAAAAGAAAATGAAAGACAGAATGAAAATAGAGAACAGAATGAAAGTGAAAAAAATATTTTACTAGTGGAATACATGAGTTTAAGTAATACGACACAAGAGCTTGTTTCTGTTGCAGAGTTAAAGGAACAAGAAGATAGGAACCGTGCGTTTGAACCTGTAGAAGGTGCAGAGAAATTGAGTGATAAAGAATTTATTAATGCATTTAACGAGGCGAATCAAGAAAAATATGCAGCACTAAATCAGGACGAAATTAATCGTCCAACTATGTTAGTTCAATGGAGCGACAATGAAACTTTTAAGAATAATCAACTGATTCCATTTGGAGAAGCAAATGAAAAAATGGCTGAAGTTATTGCAAGTATTGAAAAAGCAAGGGAAGAAGCTAGAGAAAGAGGTGAAACCATCCCTTACGATCAAGCTCGTTATCATATTGCCATTCCAAAAGAAGTTGATAGGGATTTTGGAAGAATGGAGCTTGTGAGTATGGATCGTATGAATATGGGGGATGGGGACTACAAGACACCGTATGAACAAGTATTAAACGAGAAAAGGCATTTATCGGATGAAGTATAACAAGCGTTACGAGATGAGATAGTGAATCATAGAAATAACAAAGAAAATTCATTAGAAAAATCAAAAGAGACACCTAACCACTTAGTAACAATTGAAGTATTAGCAAACGGTATACAAGATGAAGAAGAAGTTGCAAGAATCCACATGATGGATGCTGTTACGAAAGATATTGATTATTTGTCTGTATGGAATCAAGATTCAACAAATCGGGAAGATTTATCTGTTTTCCTAATGGAAAAGAACGGGAAACGGGAAAATTACTCCTTAGATAACATTTTAAAACCAGATTTATATGAAAAGGTTCAAAGTTCTATCTTTGACGGGAGAGGAAATTTGTCATTTGTGGTTTATGAAAAGGATGCAAATATGAGTCTAGATGAAATCGTAAAAGATGAAAGATATGGTCACTTAGTTGATAAAGCGGAGGCACAAAAAGATTACTCATTTAATGAAAAAGAAGTGGAATTATATAAAGAAATGAAAAAGGAAGGATATGCACCTATTGTCTCATTAGATCAACAAATTCAACCTACAAAATCAAAAGAATCAACTACATTAGATAAGGACTTAAGCCGAAAATTCGAAGCATACAGACGTTCACAATATGAAGAAACACCAGATAATATTGATAGTATTGTCACTCGTGTAAAAGCTGAAGAGCGGTATTATACAACGAAATATGTTTCGATTGATAATGAGCTGGTAAGCCAGGAACACGTAGTAAAATTAGAAAATCAGGTGGATGAGAAGCTTGGAAAAGAAGGAATAACAGTGAATCAGTCTACAACTTCAAAAGAAATGGATTTTGATAAAAATTTTCAGCATTTGAATGGAAAAAAAGCTAATGATAAAGAAAAAGATAAGGAAATAGATCCTGGGAATGTAGATCAGTCGAAAACTACAAAGAAATCAGGTAGAAAAAGAGAAACAATGGAAATGGAACGATGAAAAATTTTATAACAGGAAAAGCAGATTAAATCATTTTTTGTTACTCAATTGAGATAACGGAGAGTGATTTTTTTATATCTAAAAATGAAAGAGGGTAAAAGGAAAAGCCCTCTTTCTTATTTATAGAACGAAAGGAGAGAATGCCATGAATGTATGGCTGTTTGCGGGCTGTATGTTCCTTGTAGCTGTCTTTTTGAACATGTTGCTATTATTTGGTCACAGAATAATGAAAAAGCGCAGAAATAAGAAATGGAAGCGTAAAACTGAAATTGTAGATTAATAGGAGGTAATACGTATGGGAAAAACATTATTTATTGCAGAAAAGCCGAAGGTAGCTGTTGAATTATTAAAATCACCTAGATTTAAAAACTCAAAAAGATATCCAGGGAGCAAGCCTTATTATGGTTACTATGAAAATGAAAATTACATTATTAGTTGGTGCCGTGGGCACTTATTAGAACTAAAACATCCGGAGGAGATGGACGAGAGATACAAAGAATTTAAATTTGATCACTTACCCATTATTTTAGAGCCGGAATATAAAGAGAAATCGGATAGTCTAGAACAAATTCAAATATTAGTTAAGTTGTTAAATCGTCCCGATGTGGATCATGTGGTCAACTCTTGTGATGCAGATAGAGAGGGGGAGCTTATCTATCGTGAATTATATGAATATGCAGGTGTGAACAAGCGAGAATCCCGTCTTTTTATCTCTTCCTATGAAGCCGCAGAATTAGAAGGAGCCTTGAACCGATTAGAACCAGGAACAGACTATGACGGGCTTGCACAATCGGCTAAAGCAAGGCAATACCTGGATTATATTCTAGGGATTAATGTTACAAGAGGCAGTACATCCAAACTAGCAAGAAACCAATTCTTATTGGCTTCTGGTCGTGTTCAAATGTGTATCTTGAATGAAATCCGTCAAAGGGAAATCGCTATTCAAAATTATAAAGAACAAACCTATTACAATTTAAAGCTACTAACGGAAAACGGTTTATCACCAGTAATGAAAACAGAAGATCAACTGGTAGATCCATCGCCACTACAAAAGCTTGGAGATAGCTTGAAAGAAACGAATGTAATTGTAACGGAATTTAAAGAAAGCAATAGAAAAAAGAAACCAAAATTATTATATAACTTAACGGATATTTACAAAGATGCTCACGCCAAACTGAAGATAAATGCGGAAACAGCAAAAAAGCATATTCAGAGTTTGTATGAAGAAGGCTTTATCACATATCCTCGTTCTTCATCCAGGCACTTACCTACAGAACAAGTGGAACGAGTGAAAGAAGTAATGGCAGCATTAGAAAAAAGCGCCTATGCAAATCTTGTACAACAAGTATCTCCATCTTCTATTACGAAAAAACATTCTACTTTTAATGATGAATTAGTCAGTAGTCACTTTGCCATCATCCCAACAACAAAATTATATGTCGGGACCAACCGAGAACCATTAGAAAAACAGTTATATGACTTAATTGTAAAACGATTTATCGGGAATTTTATGAAACCAGCAATCTACCTGGTAAGAGAAGTACATTTTATAGATCAAGAGGGCAACACATACAGTACAAAAGAAAAAATCCTACAAGAGAAAGGGTTTCTAAGTGTGTTTCAAGAGGATATAGAAGAGGGGTCAGTTGAAGCATTCCAGATACCTATTTTACAAGAAGGAGATTCTTTCAGAATCGTTCAGTATGACTTGATTGAGTCTCGAACAAAGAAACCAGCCTTTCATACGGAAAGTTCCATTTTAACCTTTATGGAGACGGCAGGGCGTAAATTAGATGATGAACATTTGAAAGAACTTATGAAAGGAAAACGGATTGGGACAGTCGCAACGGAAGAAACGTTTATTCCAAAACTGTTAGAGCGAAGCTATATTGATGTTACTAACAGTCAGATTCGAACTACTAATATTGGTCGTGCGTTTATAGATGCTTTTCCGGTAGATGAAATCAAAAATCCAGCTTATACGGCTGAAATGGAAGGGATGATCTACATGATCGAAAAGAATGAAATGAAATATGAGGAATTTGTGGAGAAAACGAATACGTTTGTAAAAGACACAGTGGAACAATTAGGCGCAATGGATGATAAGGTGTCGGATAGCATTATTAATACCTGGAGTCAGCAGATTGAGGTGTGCAAATGCCCTTGTAGAAAAGGAAAAATCCTTCATAAAGGAAACTTTTACGGGTGCAGTAATTATCCGGAATGTGAAATCTCCTTACCGAAAAAAATTAAAGAAAAAGCGATTCCGGAAGCGCAAGCGAAAAAGCTTTTTGAGGATAAAAAAACAGAGCTTTTAAAAGGATTTAAGTCCAATGAGAAGGAGTTTTCCGCTTATTTAGTGTTACATGAAGGAAAAGTTAAATTTCAGTTCCCAACACAAGAGGAGCTGTCATTTGGTAAATGTCCAAAATGTAAAAAAGGGGGTATGCTTCATCGTAAAACATTTTATGGATGCACAGAGCATAAAAATGGATGTGATTTTATGTTACCAGCCAAGATGAAAGGGAAAGCAATCCCTGGTAATCAGGTAAAAAAGTTAATTCAGAATAAAACAACGGATTTTATCAACGGTTTTCAAGGAGAAAAGGGAGAATTTACAGCAGCTATCTATATGGAAGCGGGCGGAAGTTTGAAATTTCGTTTTCCAACGACTGAAGATCGTACCATTGGTAAATGTCCATTGTGTAAGAGTAGGGTTCTTGTAGGGAAAAATAACTACTTATGTGAGAAATACAAAAAAGGCTGTGACTTCATTATCTTTGGTACATCCTCTGGTAAAAACCTAAGTAGTAACCATGTGAAAAAGTTATTAGAAAAGAATGTAACGGATCAGATTAAAGGGTTTATCTCAAACAAAAACGGGGAAAAATTTGACGCTCGTTTATCATACAGCGTACAGGAGAAGCGATTAAAATTCTTATTCGGCAAATAAAGTTACTCAACTAAAGGGCCAGATTGTTGAACAACAGTAATACAGGAAACTGGTTATATATGTTGAAATTTATAATAGATTGTGGAGATTTCTACTTAAAGTTAGTATGCAGGATAATTAAAAAACATTTTCTTAAAAGGGGGAGTGTTTATTACTTTGGAACATAAAGAAGTGAATATTGAATATGAAAAAATATATGACAAACTTGCTCTGAATAAGTAGAGTATTGCACAAGTTTTCCAAAGGCAAGGGTCTGTTTCTTCACTACAAAAGATCAGTAATATAAGGGAAGGAAGTGAAAGATTTGAATAAACAAAAAGCGGTAGAAATAGCAAGGAAGTATGGTTTGGAAGTTAAAGAAGAGTCTATCATATTCAACGAGTCCGGTTTAGATTTTCTGGTTGCTTATGCAGAAGACGATAAAGGTGAAGGATGGGTGCTAAGGTTTCCGAGACGGGACGATGTGATGCCGAGGACGATAGTGGAGAAGAAAGCACTGGATCTTTTAAAAAAATATGTTACTTTTCAGGTTCCAGTCTGGTCGGTTTATAAAGACGATCTAATAGCTTATAAAAAGTTAACCGGAGTGCCAGCAGGCACGATTGATCCGGAGATTCAAAACTATTTGTGGGAGATGGATTATGAAAACGTACCTAAACAATTTCACCAGACATTAGCCAAAGCGTTGGCTTCGCTACACACAGTCTCGAAAGCAGAAGCCCTTAAAGTAGGCCTGGTTGTCCAGACAGCAGAAGAGGCAAGAAAATCAATGATTGAGCGTATGGAAAAGGTTAAAGCGAAGTTTGGCGTAGGCGAATCCTTATGGAACCGCTGGCAGGCCTGGGTAAAAAATGAGGAATTGTGGCCTCAGAGAACAGGTCTGATTCATGGAGATGTTCATGCTGGCCACACGATGATTGATAAAGATGCTAACGTAACCGGTTTTATCGACTGGACCGAAGCAAAAGTAACGGATGTATCAAATGATTTTGTTTTCCAGTACCGGGCATTCGGGGAGGAAGCCCTGGAGAAACTGATCAACTATTACCAGCAAGCAGGCGGGATTTACTGGCCTGCCATGAAAGAGCACGTCATTGAACTTAATGCGGCATACCCTGTTGCGATAGCTGAGTTTGCGATTATCTCCGGCTTAGAAGAATATGAGCGGATGGCGAAAGAAACATTAGAAGTGAATGACCGCTAGCATTATGAAAAAAATAAAAATAAAGTTCTTCTTTGTGAGATACAACCGCTGTATAAAGAATTCATAAGCCAAGACGCATGAGTTTTCACAAAGAAAATCTTATTAGTTTTTTTATTGTTGTTTCAGGGTCCGTTAGAAAAAACAACTTGATGATTCAATTGAATATAGAAAAAGCGTGTTTTGATCAAATTATTTTTCAAAACACGCTTTTTTCATTTGTTCTTTTATCAAGGTCTATTAAGTTAATTTAATCAAACTTTATTCAAAAGCTACAGAATGCGTGAAAAAGAGGACTAGGAAACGGAATAGTCCTCTTTTTCATTTCATTTTATAGAGTAAAGGGGGGATTCCGTAATGGCATATGTCAGTGCGGAGGATGCAATGAAAGCAAGAAAAGTTGACTTGATTTCATATCTGGAAGCAAAAGGAGAAACGTTTAAGAAAGAAGGAAATTATTATCGTCATACGGAACATGATAGTCTCATTATTAAAGGAAATCAGTACGCCTGGAATAGTCGAGGGGAAAAAGGGTATGGAGCGATTAGTTTTGCGATGATGTACTATGACATGACATTTCCACAAGCTGTGATGGACATTCAGAAGGGGGAATACAAAGAGTTTGATCGTTCAAAAGCTGAAGAAGAACGCAAAAAAGAGCAGCAGCCTTTTAGTTATCCAAAACATTTAGAGGTACCGAAACAGACAGAAATCAAGCAATACCTAATTGATGAGAGAAAAATTGATCCTCGTTTAGTGAACTGGCTGATTAAAAAGGATCTCATCGCCCAGGATAAGAAAAATAATGTGGTGTTTAAATGGAGGGAAGAAGGAGGCAAAGGGCAAGTCATTGGAATGAACCGTCAAGGTACGGTCAAAATGGAGAATAAAAGAGGAAGTTTTAAGCAAATTGTCCCGAATTATGAAAAAATCAATGCCGGTTTTACGGTTGATGTAGGTAAACCGGATAAGATTTATTTTTATGAAGATCCAATCGACATGTTATCTCATTGGAGCATTAAACAAAATAATATCCAAAACGCTCGCCTGGTTTCTATGCATGGATTGAAGTCAAAAACAGTGATTCAATCTTTAATGGATGCGAAAAAAGAAGGGCACGATATTAAAGAGGTCATCATGGCAGTTGATAATGATAAGGCTGGGAAAGATTTCATTCAGACAATGAAATGCTTTGTCGATCTTAAAGAGGATATTCCAACGATTGAAAAAGATTGGAACGATGTCCGGAAGAAACAAGTGAATGAGCAACAGGAAAAAGAAACAGCTCAACCAAAGAAAATGAAACTAATTAAAGAGGTGGAGCGAAGTGTCTAATCTACCAGAAATGCCAAACATATTACAAATTTTGATGTATAGTTTTATCCTTTATGTTCTTTTTCGTATTTGTAAATTCATGTACCGGAAGATCCAGGAGCGAAGAATATTAAAGAGAATGGCTAAGTCTGGTATTCGCTATATAGACAAAATGGACGGACATCAATTCGAGATATACCTAAAAGCCCTCTTTCGAGAGTTGGGTTATTCTCCAATAGTTACAAAGCAGTCAAATGATTTCGGAGCGGATCTGGTATTGAAGGGGAAGAATCGTATTGTAATCCAGGCGAAACGCTACGGGATGAAAAATAGAGTTGGCATCAGTGCCGTACAAGAGATATATGCAGCACAAGCCTATTACAAAGCACATGAAGGCTGGGTTGTAACAAACAGTGTGTATACAAGGCAAGCAAAAGAATTAGCAGAAGCTTGTCATGTAAAACTAATAGATCGTGTAGAACTTCAGAAATTGATTAATAAAATCAATCCCGAATATTCGGCTGAAGATGTGTATCAAGGGATAAAACCTGCAGAACGGAAATGTCCAACATGTAAACATGATTTAGTCGTTCGTAATTCAAATGAAACAGGAAATAAGTTTTTTGGCTGTTCACAATATCCCACATGTACACATACAGAACCAATTCATACATGAGCTGTGATGAAAATCCGGCTCTTTTTTTATTTGTTTAATGAATACATGAAAAAATCAGTTTAACTAAAAAATGAACCTTCAGATTTGGCTGTATGGGGTTTAGATGGAGTTATCAATATAATAAGTCGTATTTGTTATAAAAACATATGTAAAGGGAGAAAGGGGATGTATATGAGTTTTTAGGTTTTTTAGGGAAAATAAAAAGGATAGCCATTATTTACGACTTAACCCTTTGTCTACAATCTGACGAATTGCTTCATTTCGATTCTTCAGCTTATTTTCATGCCAATAATTTTCTACTTGTTCTTTTGTAAAAGTAACTAAAATTTGATTGTACTTGTCTTTATTATATGGAACGGAAAGCTAAAAAGATGATGGCTAATCTTCAATTTATTATGAATGATGGTCAAATTAGTGTAGATTTTATGGATTTAGGTTATAAAAGAATGCTTTTTAGTGCATTAGAAGCTACCGGAAAAATGTTTAATGTGCATACCAATGAATACAATGAAACAACTTTGTTTATAGAGTTAGTTTAGTAAAATTACGCAATGAGGAGCTGTTAACCATTTTTGACGTAATGGATGAAACTCAAAATAAGTTATATGAGGTATTAGAAAAAATGGATTTAAGTATAAGATTCATAAGTACTATTTGTATTCCAATTATGAGGAAGCTGTTCAATATTATTATATAAGAACAACTGACAATGCAATTATTGATTTGTATATCTCTGATTTTCCAGAAATCTTCGCTATTCATAAAGGATTTAGCGATAAGCAAATTAGAGAAATATATAACTGGAACTTGTAAGTCTATATAAATAACAAATTTAAATAATGGAGGAATAAAGAATGAAGATTGCGGTATCGGAATGGAAAGCAAGTATAAGTATGCAAAATAAAAGCTCTTCATTTGCAAAAGCAAACAAAGAGCAGAAGTCATGAGTGACCGTCGAGGAAAGAAATTGGCAGATTTCTTTCCTCTATATTTTAACATATTAAAAGTTGTAGAGGAAAGGGGCATGCAGAATGGAAGAAGGTCGTATTTCCTTTCAGCAAGGGTTTAAAGAATTTCTTATTATGATGGTCTGTTTTTGGCTTATTATGTTTCTCATGTATGGTGAAAGCCTGTTACAATAGAATGAAATCGAAAGTCTAAATACTCTTAGGTAGCTCTCATATGTGTAAGATCTATGGGGGCTTTTTTAACAAGGGATATATATCATTTCACATATCTCAATGTTTAATAAAAAACAAATTTACATAATCAATAGTCTACATTTAATTTTGTGCCTAATTAATCCGCTAAATGGATAATGTATTGTTTGTTTTGGATACTATTTCATGTAAAATAGCCCTTATATTTTACAAAGACTATTTATTATGAAGCTATCCAATCATAAAACGGAACTTTCCCTGTATATTCATGCTCTGAAAGTGTACGAGTGATTATACTTCTATCTAGCTTGTCCTCTTGTAATTGTTTTTTCGCATTTTCTTTTATTCTACGAATCTCTAACTCTTCAATTTTATTAACTAACGCTGTGATTAAATAGTCTCTAAAATCAGAGATTTTCCCTTGGTTGTATTTATCCATCACTTTTTTTAATACAGCTTTAAAGCTTCGATCTGTTAGATCATCTTTTGTAGCTTCTCTAAGAGTATTAACGATTAAATTTATTTGTTCTTCAGTTAGAGAAGAGAAACTTCGCTTATCATCATCAAATTTCGCTATATCATTTATAAATATATTGGTGTTTTCTTTTTTAGTATTTTTTCTTTTGTATTTTATATTGTACTGAAAATCCGAATTCGGATTTTCCACATTCGGATTTTCAGTAAGTGGATCCCCGAACGCCACCTCAACTACATATCCTTTAAACATGTACTCTTGGATTGTTTCATTTAACATTTCAGCAACATCTTCTTTTATTTGTCCATAAATGTAAATTTGTTCTTTATGTTTTCCTTTTTCTAATACTTTAACACGAGCAACGTATTTGTTATGTATTAACTCTCTAAGTGCATTATAGTGTGCATCACGTCCATTTTTTGAGCGCTTAATAATATCAGGCATGGTGACCTTCCAATAGCCGTTACGATGTGAACAAAACTGAATAAGAAGATATTTTGCCATTCCTGTTAGGTTACAATCGTCGAGTAATGCATTCTCTACAACGCTATGTCCGCGTTTTCGCGCATGTTTAAAAATATCATTTGTCATAATAAAAAAATCCTCCATTTTTCATCCCGACAAAAATTGGACACGACAAAATAGAGAATTCGTATTTACGTTTTTTTTTAGTTATGATAATATTTAAGTATCATAACTAAATATTGTATTTACAAATCCTCTGTTTCCGGTTTTTAAATAGTATCGGTCGCCAAACTGTCAACTATCTAAAAACTTCCGTCGGGGGTTTTTTTTAGTTTATTTAAAAGTATTTGTTTAAAAGTTCTCGTTTCTATCCTTCATCTTAGCAGATTACTGACGAAAAATGAAGAATCAATAAGAAAAATATGGAAGAATAGTATAATCCTCCTTTCGATATGTTTTAGTTTTAATCCATTTTTAATTAATATATATTGCTTACATAAATAAGTATGGTTTTCTTTTTCGTACAGCCCAATCTAGTATTCTATGGATAGAAACGGTATATAGTATTAAAATAGGATAACTGTCTTTACGAGATAAATCTATCCAAAATCAAATGAAGTCCATTCATTAACTTGGTTAATGTTTGAATGTAATGATGAAACAAGTTCCTTTCCCTTCTTCACTTTTAATATCAATATATCCGTCATGGGATACGATGATTTGTTTTGCGATGGCTAAACCTAATCCAGAACCTTCTATATCCTTTGTATTACTCCCTCTAAAATAGCGCTCAAATACTTGCTCTAATTCTTTTTTGGGTATGCCTGGTCCATTATCTTCAATTATAATTTTTGTGGTTTTTTTAGTGTTGCATATCTTTACTGTAATATGTGTTCCTTCAGGAGTATGAACTATAGAATTCATCATGATATTATTTATTGCTCTTGTTAAGAGTACTTCATCGACTTTTAAAATAATATTCTGTTGATTTGTAGAGAAATCAAATGTTTTTCTTTTATAAGATGGATTGTTAAGACAGGTAATTACTAACTCTCTAACTATCCCTACAATATCTTTATCTTTTTTTTCTAAAGGAAGTGTAGCATTTTTCAATTGATATGTGAGTCTTAAATCACCTATCAGTTGTTCTATGTATAGGGCTTTCTTTTTAATTACCGTTGCATATTCCTTTCGTTCCTCCATAGTAAAATTATATTGGTCATCAGTAAGCAGTTCACTGTAGCCTTTAATAGAAGATAAAGGGGTTTTTAAATCATGAGTAAGATTAGTAATCCATTCTTGTCTCATGATTTCTAGACGCGATCGGTCATTCTCTACATTTTTTAGTTTTATAGCTAACTTATTTAAAATTGTAAATACATCTTTAAATAGGCCCTTATTTACATCTTTTTGCGTATATAACCCATTAAATAAATTTGTAATGTTATGAATGAGAACCAATACAGGTTTTGCAAAATACCTAGCGATAAAATACGAAAAAATTAATAAGCATAATAATGCAGAACCTATTGAAATTAAGATACCATAAGGATAAAAACTAAGGATATTATCCAAATTTAAATAAATCATATATCGAGACACTTTGTTAGAAGGAAATGCTATTAAGTAACTCCACCTTTTCTCTTCTATTTCAACTTCACTAATAAAATAGGTATATCCGTCTACTGTATACTTATATAACATGGCAATGTCTTTTGCATTGTAGTGTTGCTTAGAGTTATTGGGTGCATACATATCACGAACAACATTGCCATTTGAATCTATAATTTGAAGCCAAGCTTTGTTCGCATTTAAAATATTCTTTCCCTCATTAGTTATAGAAATATCTTGATTATCTAGATTTAAATATTTTCCAAATTCTAATGCAATGTTTTCTGGAGTAGATTGTTTGTAATTATTTGAACCCTGACTAAACACAAAATAAGTGGCAACTATAAATTGGACAATAAATAAAATGAAAATTAGACTTATAATTGAAGCTGCGTATAATAATGTGATATTCCATTTCATTCTACGTTACCCTCGATGCACATCTTATATCCTAATCCCCTAACATTGAGAATATATTTTGGATTAGAAGGATTGTCTTCTAATTTTTGCCTCAAATGCCTAATATGAACCATAATAACATTCTCACAACCAGCACATTCTTCATTCCAAACAGTTCTGTAGAGTTGTGGAAGGCTAAATACCTGATTTGGATTCTTGATAAGATATAAAAGAAGATGGAATTCTTTTGCTGTTAAAGAGATAGGTATATTGTTTTTTAAAACCGTACCTTTTTTTTCATTTAAAACAACATCTCCAAAATTATACAAACCTTTATCTGTGCTTTTTTCTTCCTGATTATGATACTGTTCTCGGCGGAAAAATGCTTTCATTTTAAATGCAACTTCTTTGGGACTAAAGGGTTTGGTAATGTAATCGTCCCCTCCGAGACTTAATCCAATTAAACGATCCGAATCTTCTTCTTTAGCAGACAAAAAGAAGATTGGCGCTAATGTAATATTCCTTAGTTGTTGACATACGCTAAAACCATCAATATCAGGTAGCATTATATCTAATATAATCAAATCGTAATCAACTTCTCTACACATCTGTATACCTTTTTTTCCTAACGAGGCCTTATCAATATGATAAAATCCTTCTTTTTTAAGGACAATTTCTAGTATTTTGAGAATTTCCTCTTCGTCATCAATTAATAATATTTTTTTAGATTCTAAATATTTAGGATCAATAAACAAATTTTTCACCTTCTAATCATCTATTTGCGGGTTATGTTTTCAATTTTGAAAATGAAATAATTAACATATTTCATTCTAATTTTAAAGTGATAGTATCTATATATTCAAGCTTTTCTTCCTTTTGGGATATAATGTATTTCCCTTTTTATTCAATAAAAAGGATAAAAAAGAGAAAAAAAGGATAAAAAAGTATTTACATTTCCGGAAATTGGTATTACAATCATAATTGTGATATCGCAAAATTTAAATAATAAGGGTGATAAATATGGAAAAGAATTTTGAACTAAAAGCTTTAGAAGCAATTAATGATCTTACTGATGCAGAATTAGAAAACGTAGTAGGCGCAGACAAAGGTCAATTCGACACAATTTCTCATGAGTGTCATTGGAATACATGGCAATTCCTATTCACTTGCTGCAGCTAAGCTGAATCTACAAGAAAAGAACGCTCTTATTAAAGGGCGTTCTTTTCTTGTAGATTAATTAAAAATATAAATTACTAATTATATAGAGTGGGGGATATCATTTGTTAGCATCTACAGATTCCTTAAATAATATTAATGAGCTATTGGACAATTCCACATGGGGTCATGCACTATATTTAAATGAGAGAGAAAGCATAAAAATTAATAATTCTATTAATGAAGATAACGTAACTGAATGGCTTCAAAAGTTTAATAATAATAAGGAATTATTATTAGAACGTCTTGATCAGGAAAAAATAACATATTCCCAATTTACATCTATCCTTTCAAGTTCACAGGTAGACAACACATATAAAAAAATGGAATGGTTTTTAACAATTAAAGAGATTTTTTTACAAACGAAGGACGAGCATTATGATGGAGAATTCAATGAACTTTTTTCAAAAGACGTTCCTTTTATTTCTTTTATAATCCCATTTGTTAATTATGTGAAAGAGAAAATATTTAAAGAAATAAGTCAAACAAATACATTACATATTTTTGAAAAAAAATGCATAGAAGAAACTATAGTTAAATTGGTTTCTTCAACTATTTTCAAGTACTCATTAAAAACATTGATATATGAATTAAATAAAGCAAGAATTCAAAACGAATTATCTGGAGATACTCCAAAGGAGAGATATAACTACTTCGAGAAGGAGAAAATTGGTAAACCATCTCAAGTTTTAGCGGTACTTTCTCAATACCCAGTATTAGCTCGCTTAATATCTGAAGCTATAAGTAATATCATAAATAATCTAATTAGATTTATAAATCAATTTACGAATGACTATAGAGAAATTGAAACTACATTTGAGATAAATATTACCAAAGTAATTAATATTCAGGCGTTGGGCGATTCACATAATAAGGGGCAACATGTTCTAAAACTTGACTTTAATGATAACCAGTCCATAATTTATAAACCTAGATCATTATCGATTGATATACATTTTCAACAATTTTTAAATTGGATAAATGAAAAAAATGAAATTCATGACTTTAAAACTATAAAGGTTATTAATAAAGGAACTTATGGTTGGCAAGAATTTGTTACATATAAGGATTGTACTACGGAAGAAGAAGTACGTCGTTTTTATGAAAGACAAGGGCAATATTTATGTGTTTTACACTTTTTAAACGCAACAGATTTTCACTATGAAAACTTAATTGCTCATGGGGAACATCCAATGCTAATTGATTTAGAATCACTATTTCATACTACAATAAAGAACAATCAATCCTTAAAAAGTCCAGCTAATCGTAAAGCCATAAATATCCTAAATGATTCCATTGCAAGAACTGGTCTATTGCCAATTTTTGTGGATAATGATTTGTTTGATATCGATGTTAGTGGTATTGGTGGCGGAAAGAAACAGCAAGTAGAAAGATATAAAATAGATAAAGTAAAAACTGATGAAATGAGATTGATTAAAGGTTCAATATATTTAGAAGCAGGGTTAAATTCGCCTAAAATTAATGGGGAAGTTTGTGAGGCCTTTAATTATACACAGTCTATTAAAGAAGGATTCTACAAAACATATAAATTACTAGAAAATTATAAAGAGGCCCTTCTGTCAACAGATTCACCAATCCATGCATTTAGTAAAGATAGAGTAAGAATAATACTTAGAAGTACTATAGTATATAGTCATCTTCTTGATGCAAGTACTCATCCTAAGTATTTAAAATCTGGTATTGATAGAGTGAAATTGTTTGATTATATGTGGTTACTAGTTGATTATATTCATAATCGAAAAAACGCGGCTATATGTGAATGTAAGGACCTATTAGCAGGTGATGTCCCTTATTTCTATGTAGACGTTGATTCCACTAAAATATTAACCCATCAAAATTTTGAGATAAAAGATATGTTTGCAAAAGATAGTTTTAATATGGTATTAGAAAAAATAAAAAATATGGGCGAAGAAGATTGCAATCGACAATTAGACTTTATTGAAAAGTCACTATTAACAAAATATTATTTGGATATCAATAATATGAACAAAGCTATTGAAGATTTTAATAAGAAGTCCTCTTACGAAGGTACATTGTTAAACAAAGAGGTGTTCTTAGCAGAAGCTATTAGAATTGCTAATGTATTAGAAAAAGAAGCAATCTGGGCAGAAGATTTTTCTGATGTAACTTGGATTGGAATAGGTATGAGCTCAGATGAGAAACTAAACTATAAAGCAATGGATATGGGGATATATGATGGTATCCTAGGTATGGCGATTTTCTTTGCATACGTTGGAAAAGAAAGTGGGATTTCTAAATTTAAAAAAATTGCTAAAGCCTGTCTACAAACTGCTTTAAATGAGAAGAATGCTACAAAAAAAGCATACATATCTGCATTTTCAGGATATTCTTCAGCAGTTTATGTGTTAACTCATTTCTATAAATTATGGGGTGAAAAAGAACTATTAGATGAAGCAATCAATTTCATTAATGAAATTGAACCACATGTAGATAAAGATACGACGTTCGATCTACTTAATGGAAGTGCAGGAACTTTATTAGTACTTTTAAACTTCTATAAAGTCACTGGTTATCAAAAGGCCTTAGATATCGCTATAAAGTGTGGCGATCATTTATTAAAAAATGCCGTGAAAGTAAATGGAGGCGTAGCTTGGACTATTTCTCCTAAGCATACTCCCTTAACAGGATTATCTCATGGAACATCTGGCATTGCATTAGCTCTTATTCGATTAACTGAAGAAACAGGGAATCAAAATTATTTAAATGCAGCATTACAAGCTTTAAATTATGAGAATAGCACTTTTTCTTCTAAAGAAAACAATTGGCTAGACCTTCGCCAAAATATGAATAGAGATACACCTAAATCTGTTATACATTGGTGTAATGGAACGATTGGCATAGGAATGGCACGATTGAAAATCTTAGAGCATTATCAATCGGAGATATTTGAAAAAGATTTAGAAAAATCCATAGAAATTACTATAGATCGTGGTTTTTTAAATCCTAACTATAGCCTTTGCCACGGTGATTTAGGTAATTTAGATTTACTATTATTAGCTGCTACGCGTATTGATAAATATAATTATTTGTCAAAATTTGTTTATGAAAAAGCAAGTAGTATACTTCAATATGTACTGGAAGATAATCGAAATTGGAAGTGTGGAATACCAGGCGGGCAACAAACACCTAACTTTATGGTAGGTCTGTCAGGAATAGGTTATCAGTTACTACGTCTTTATAATAGTGAACTACCATCCGTTCTAACTCTAGAATAAGATATAAAAAAGTATGGTACTCAATATAAGGACAATTATATTGATTGCCATACTTTTATTAAATTTTAGCGATTTTAATTTTTAGGGGGAAAAGATTTGCAATGGAATGGAATATAAGAAATAAAAAATCAAAAGTTCCAATTGTTGAACAAATGAGTCAATATGAATGTGGAATTTGTTGTTTGAATATGATTTTAAAGTATTATAATTATGAAATAAAACTTTCTGAATTAAGGCCTTATTTTGAAGAAAGTAGAAATGGTACTACTTTGTTAAAAATAAAACAAGTAGCAGAAAAGTTTAATATGCAGTGTATTGGAAAAAAGGTATCAATAGATTTTTTACTAGAATATAAAGATTTGCCATTTCCATTTATGGTGTTTTTCGAGAATAAACATTATGTGGTTTTAGAAAAGGTTACACGTACACATTTCTTTATTGCCGATCCAGCTATAGGACATGTAAAAATGACTAAAAAAGAGTTTGAAGAGAAATATTCGGGTACCATTTTTATTATGATTCCTAATGAGGATTTTGTTCCCAAAAAACAAAAACAAAAATCAAGTATAAAAAAAATTATAGTTGAAAATAAAAAACCATTACTATATTTAGTGCTGTTTTCACTTTTAATTCAATTGATTTCCGTAGGTGTACCGATAATTATGAAAACATCTATAGATTTAATTGTAATGCAAAAAAAATACGCTATGATTTCGACATTTATAATTTCTTTTTTAATACTTTGTATTTTTCAAGTTGGTTTCAATTTGTTTAAGGATTTCATACTTATTAAATTACAAAATAGTTTAGATTATAAGCTTACAAATAAATTTGTATCGCATCTATTAAAATTACCATACAAATTTTTTGAGAATCGTTCCCGAGGGGACTTAATCTTACGTGCTAATAGTAATGTTAGAATAAGAGAGTTCTTATCTCAAAATCTTATTATGTCTTTAATTAATATTTGCTTAGTATTTGTATTATTTACTTACATGTTCATAGAATCACGTCTTTTAGCATTGGTAGTATTATTAATTGGGATTATACAAGTTCTTACCATTATATTTACAAAAAATAAGCTGAAGTATTTAACAAAATCACAGATTACTAGCCAAACACGTTACAGCAGTTTTATGACTGAAATGTTAGGTGGAATGTCTACGATTAAATCTTTAGGTATTGAAAATAATATATATAAAAATTGGGAGGAATTATTAAGTAAGCAGGTTGAAGCAAATAAAAATAAGTCCTATTTTCAATTAAAAGTAGATACTATTACAAAAAGTTTATTTTTTGTTGCGCCATTAATTGTCATATGTATAGGTATTTATCAAGTTGTTCATGGACAAATAACAATTGGGACGCTTTTTGCATTTCAATCAGTAACAATTTCTTTCTTAACACCCCTCAATTCCATTGCTATGCTATTAAATGATATTGTAACTACAGAAACATTATTAGATCGAATTGATGACGTATTAACAGAAGAAAAAGAGCCTATTCCTGATAATGATGTATTCATTAGATTAAAAGGGGATATAAAGCTGGATGATGTATCATTTAGATATAGTAAATTTGGAGATTACAATTTAAAAAATATTTCTTTAAATATCGTATCTGGTCAAAAGGTAGCAATAGTTGGGAAGTCTGGATCAGGAAAAAGTACCTTAGCAGCACTACTATCAGGGCTATATACACCTACACATGGTAATATATATTTTGATGATAATAATTACAGTTCCCTTAGTAAGGAAACTTTGAGAGGGAACATAGGTGTTGTACTGCAGGAAAATTTTCTATTTAATAAAACCATTTTAGAGAATTTAACTATCCATAATAAGGATATTAATATGGATGAAATTTTATTTGCTACTAATTTGGCTCAAATACATGAAGATATTCAAGCTATGCCTATGGGATATCATACGGTCATTTCTGAAGGTGGATCAAATATATCTGGTGGACAAAGACAAAGGCTTTCTTTAGCTAGAGCATTAATTTCTAAGCCATCGATATTAATCTTAGATGAAGCTACTAGTGCTTTAGATACGATAACAGAAAAGAAGCTTAATGAAGGAATTCAAAACTTAAATTGTACAAGAGTTGTAATTGCTCATCGTATAAGTACCATCATAGATTCAGATATAATTGTTGTTATGGATCAAGGTAAAATTTTGGATAGTGGAACCCATGAGCAGCTACTTTTACGATGTAATTATTACAAAGATTTCTATTATAGTAATTTTCATGATAGTAAACAATTACAAAAAATTTAATACTTATTTTCCTAATTCAATGTAAACAATAACAAACGGACATTTCATATTTAAATCTTTAACAGATTTTTAGATACGAAATGTCCGTTTGTTTATGATTCACATCTTATTGAACATTTAATGTGAAATTTAAAATTATAAAATGATAGTAGAAATTATTTAATGTCCTTACGTGTCATTCTGCGTATACCTATAAATAAAAATAATGTTGTGTAAAAAATGTTCATAATGAAAAAGAAAAATGTATTCTTAAATCCTTGAATACCATGTAGTTTTATTGGATCCATTGATAAAGCTGAGTAAGAAAAAGGCCATATATATCCAACACCCATTAAATAAAAAATAATCCCTAAAAATGTAAAAGCTACTCCAATACCTATTGGAACTACAAAACTCTTTAATGATGTAGAAAGCCATAACTGAAGAGATGCTATAGAAATAGTTCCAATCCAAGCATAAAATACCCATTTAATTAGCACCATAGGGAATGGATGAGAAAAATCTAAAAAATACCCAGAAATTATATACAGTATTACTAAAAATACCTGAGTAACCAAAGAAAGTAATGCGATAACAATAAGTTTCGAAAGGTAAATATTAGTTATGGAAATAGGTAATGATAATATTTTATTCCAATTATTACCCGAATCCTCATATCTGCAAACAAGAGAACTATAAACACCTATTAATATAGGAAATAAAAACATACTATATAACATACCTATTTGTGTCCAAGCTTGCATCCATTCATTTTTACCATTACCTGCAAGTACTTCTCGATTAAACTGAAAATTTAGTAGACCCAATAAGATACAAATAAAAGGTATACATAGCATAATAATCCACATCTTAGATCTTTTTAATTTTAATAATTCTGTAGAAATAGCTAGTCTAAGCATAAAAACAATCCTTCCTTAGTTAGTATCTTTTTTCATAAAATGTTTTAATCCTACTAGAATTAGGATGATACCTACTCCAATACTTAAAAATAAATTGGATAATGCATTAACATTTGGTTGATACGTCATTTGGTTTCCGACTACTTTAAGCATGAGAGGACCAGTAATTGATGGATACGTCCAAATAAGAAATTTACTGATAGGTACCATTTGCCCCAAATAACCTAAAAAAGATCCAAGAATACCTACTGTTAATGAAAATGCTTGATTTTTTATTAATACAGAAACCCAAGTTTGCAGAGCTACAATCGCAATACTAGAAATCCAAGTTGTCGCAAGGAATTTTAGTATTAAATTTATTGGGAAAGATCCAGGGTAATCTAAGACATTACCTATTATTAACATACTGAAAAATAAAATAATTAGAGGTATTAAAAGTAAAATCATAGTCGTAATTATTTTACATATATAAAGTGATGCTTTATTAATAGGTGTAGCCAATAGCATTTTCCATGTATTTTCTTTATGTTCTACATCAACAAGCCTAGATACAATTGTGGCAATCATAATTGGCACAAATAAACCATTTAGTATGCCGAAGTTTGATATTAAGTTATCCCAAATATGAAATTCCTGACGGGCCTTTGCTGTTAACGCAAAAACCCAAGCAATCTCTAATATACTCATTAAAATAATAACAAATATAAAACGTTTTCTTTTTAACTTAAGAAATTCGCTTCTTAATAGGGATATCATTACAGACTTCCTCCTTTAGCTGTTAACTCAAGGAATATATCTTCTAGTGTACGTTTCTCTTCTTCAATTCTATAAACCGACATATCATTATTTATCATTAGTCGATTTGCTTGGGCAATTTGTTCTTCAGTATATGTATTTAAAACTAAAGAATCACCTTCTATTTTGGAGAGAATTTCATTTTTTAATAGAATTTTGTGAGCATCGCTTAAGTTATTTACTTTCATTCTAATAATTGAATTACTTTGCTGTCTTAATTTTGCTATATCATCCTGAAAAATTAAAACCCCATTTTGAATAATTCCAACTTGAGTAGCTATATGGTCTATTTCACTTAATAAATGACTTGAGATAATGACTGTCATACCATATTTACTAGGTAATTCTTTAATAAGTTCACGTATTTCATGTATACCTGATGGGTCTAGACCATTAGTTGGTTCATCGAGAATTAAAAGTTTTGGAAATGCTAAAAGTGATGAGGCAATACCCAATCTTTGTTTCATACCTAATGAATAATTCTTTACTAATTTCTCTTTTTGATTTTTTAATCTTACTATTTCAAGAACTTCATCTATATTTTTTCGTGGAACATTAAGCATTCTACGGATTATCTCTAAATTTTCATATCCTGTTAAGTGTCCATAATAAGAAGGGGATTCAACGAGAGAACCAATTTGCTTTAAAATGTTTAGCCTATTTGTTTTTAAATCTTGGCCAAATATTTTGATGTCACCGTTTGTTGGTTTGACTAATCCTAATAGCATCTTTATAGTTGTTGTTTTTCCAGCTCCATTTGGTCCTAAAAAACCATAAATCTCACCTTCGTTAACCTTTAAATCTATATTATTTACATTAAAAGTATCTCCGTGTTTTTTGGAAAGGTTATGGGTTTGCACAATATATTTAGACATATAAATACCACCTCATCATTTTATATTTATTAACTTAATATCATTATACAATGATAATCTTAAGTTAAGATTCAGCTTACCTTAAGATTACCTTATGTATGTAAAAAGATTATCTATTTCAGATGTTTCAGGAGCTTAAGATAGGTTACGGAAATGAAATAAATTATGAGGTTCCATTCTAAAATAATATTTTTAGAAAAGGTAATATTTATTATTTAATAAATTTATCCAACTAATTTCTATATGATTTCCCCTGGTATTAACTTGAAAATAACTTATACAAATTAAATTTACATTTTGTTATTGTTAATAAAAGTTTAGCGGAAATACATTTATACTTCTGTTGAATTCCCATTAAGATTATTTATAAATTAAAACTTAAAATGTTTTTGAGTATTTTATATGTTTTAAGAGTATATACTACTTTGATATATAAGGGTTTCTGCAACCTTACTATAACAAAAATGGTTTTAACCATAGCAAATTTGCTTACGGATATGATGAACTATATGTGTTGGTATTTGAGAGAGATAATTTATTTAATACATCCTTTTTACACTTGTTTACATAACTATGTTATTGTTTTTAAAGATTATTTATCCAAAATATTTTTGCTAGACTTAGAAAAATAACAAATTTGGTTATTAAAAGGTAACTATAACTAAGGAGTATAGTTATTGTAGCGATAAAGCTAGTAAGGAACGGACGTATGTAGATATGTCTCTGAAGCAAGATTTGCAGGTTAAAGAAAATAATATTGTCTCGAAATCCAATACTTTAATTGAGGCGAATTCACGTTTGAATTTTAGTAGAACAAAAGATGTTACTTTGCTTGGCAAGTAATATTGAACCAAGTGATTGGGATTTTAAAACATACACATGTCTAATTAAACAATTTCATGACTTACTTGGTTTGAGTGGATCAACTAAATATACTGAGTTAAGTAAAATAACAAAGGAATTAGTTTCCAAAGTAATTGAAGTTAGGGAAGGAGAAGAGTTTATTATGGATAAAATTTATGAAAGTATGTAAAGAAATAAAACGAGGGTTTATCAATTATAATTAAAGGAAGACTTACGTGTAATCTAATTAGGGTATTAGTTTTAGAGGATTATTGTTAATATTTCAACCAAAATACAATATATAAAAGTATTATATAGGGTAGGAGCCGAATTTTTTACTTTAAGAAAAGTCGGCTCCTATTCTTTAATTATTTTATAAGAATTATTTTTTAAGCTCTAACAGTTTCATAAATTAAGTTCTGGTTATTTTTTTCAGTTATTAAGAAACAATAAAACTAGCAATTGTTAGGAATAAAGCGAAACCTAAAATAGTTCCACATATTTTCATATGACGCTTACGTCCCATAACGACAATTGCGACATATTCACGAATCATTGCGTTAGGCCAATAATAAAATGCAGTTTTTGATCCAATTCCTTGGCTATTAAGACCGGCTTGTCTTGCATATATACCAGCCCGGAAAAGATGGAAATTATTCGTTGTAAAAATACTTCTATACTTACCTTCAGGCTTTAAAGAATCCATAATTTCTTTAGAGAACAACATATTTTGATATGTGTTTACAGAGCGATTTTCTTGTATTGTATGTTCAAGAGGAATTCCTTTCTCAACAGCATAATTTTGCATTGCTTTTGCTTCTGAAAGACCTTCATTTGGACCTTGTCCACCAGAGAAAATGATTGTTGGTGGTGTAGTTACAGCAGCTTGTTTCCAATAAAAATCGATAGCTTTATTAATGCGACTTGCAAGTAAAGGAGGTACTTTGTCATTAATTAAACCACTACCAAGAACAATGATAAAATCTTGATTACATTTAGGTCTGTTAAATTGGTATAAAAAATAAGCGGTTAAGAAGTTAGATAAGTGTATAAGGAAATATATAGTTATAAGAGCAGCACCAATAAAAATAGCTTTGAAATGTGATGAGAACAAACTTGCTGGACTTATAATAAAGACTAGCATAAAAAATAGAATTCCTAAAGCCGCAATGAGTGTTAAACAATTGGTAAAACGCCTTCCTTCTCGCCTCATTAAAATTCTAGCATTAAGAAATAACCCAAACATTAAAGCAACAAAACCAAAAGGAAGCATAATGATAAGTACTAAAATGGGTAAAAATATAATGTAGTGTAAAGTTTCATTACTTGAGTAATAAGAAATAAGTACACAAAAAAGAAGGAAAGAGCAGAAAAAGGCATTAAATAAAAAGCCGTTAATTATTTTTCGCGGCTCCTTTAAATAAGAAATAAGAAAAACAATAAACAATATAATAGGAATCATTCCAAAATACATAAATATAGTACACCTCAATTTGTATAAGAATTTTACATATATTCAATAATACATGATTTTATAGGGATACTGCCCACATTTCCACCTAAGAAAATTTCGATATAAAATGAGCCGAACTTCCTACTCTAAGGAATATTTGGCTTATATGCTTTATTTAAGTTGTAATTTGTTCTCTTCATATTCTTTTAATAACTTATAAAAAATATTTTTCTTAAGCCCTAATAGTTCCATAAATCTAACGCTCGTTATTTCTCTTTTTTTCCACTTTGCATAAGTTTCTTCTATTAACTGTGGGGAAATCTTCTCTTTCTAGCACTTCTAATGTGTATAGTTTTATTTTTAAACTTAATTTTAGTAAATGTACTAGGAAATGTATTGTACCTTTGGATAGTGCCACTTATTTTCAGTCCTCATGAAGGAATAGGAAGAACGTTTGTGAATTATCCTGTTAGAACCCTGAGTATTTCCTTTCAGCGAGGGTTTAAAGAGTTTCTTTTTATGATTGTCTGTTTTTGATTCATTATGTTTCTCATGTATGGTGAAAGCCTGTTACAATAGTAAAGAATAACTTGGGTACAAATTGATAATGAAATGGGGAAATATGCTGGATGAAAGCAACCGGAGTAACTAGAAAAGTGGATGAATTAGGGCGTATAGTAATTCCAAAGGAACTTAGAAATACGCTTGGGATTAAAGAAAAATCACCATTAGAGATTTTTGTAGAAGGGGAAGACATCATTTTACAGAAGTATCAGCCTGGTCATGTTTGTGCATTAACAGGAGAAATGTCAAATCGTAACATAGCATTAGCAAAGGGTAAAATCTCATTAAGTCCAGAAGGTGCAGAACTATTAATAAAAGAAATAGAACAGTATCTTGTAAAATAAGTGCTCCTTTCAAGGGGCTTTTTTTGTAAGGGAAATGTATAATTTCACGTACCGCAATAGTAAATAAAAATAAAACACCTCATTATTAGTCCACATTCAATTCTTATTCCTAAACATGTAATATAAAGATATAGGAATTTTACTTTCAAAAAATTTGTTTAAAAATGTAAAATGTAATTGGGGGTTTTCACCATATTTTTTATTTTCTCTATATAATAATGGGGGAGGGAACAGAAAATCAGCAGTTTGAAATAAGACTTAGATAACTAATACATGAAGAGGGTGAATTGTTTTGACAGAGACAAATCAAGAACAAACAATTGCGAGTATTATAGCATTAGAAAATTATTGTGTCATTTTCGATACAAATATTTATTTGAACCTTTATGAATACGCACCTGACACAACAGAGTTTTTTATAAGTTTATGCAATCTAATTCAAGATAAACTTGTACTACCTAGTACGGTAAAACGCGAGTTTGACAAAAATCATCGCGATTCGCTAGATAGGCAAAGAAATAAATTTAAGAATGCAATTACAAATTTAAAAAAACCTGTTAATCAGTTCGTAGCAAAATTGGATCGACAAGTTGAAATTTTAAATACCTTCAATATACCTATGATTAGTGAGTTACAGACAGAAATAAAAGCGGATATCGAGAGTTTAACTACAAAGCTAGACGTATATACTCAAGAACATGAAGGATTTGAACAAATGAACCGTAATTTTTTAGATAATGATATTATCTATGAATTAATAAATAACATAGCAAGCGCTAATAATTTATTACCACATCTTTCGATTGATGAAATATATCAGTTATGTGCTGATGGTGAAAAAAGGTATAAAAATAAAGTACCACCAGGTTATAAAGATGGGGAGAAAAAATCTGGTGTACAAGCTTTTGGTGATTGGTTTATTTGGAAAGAAGCTTTAAAATTCTGTCATGAAAAAAATAAGAATCTAATTTTTGTTACGGATGATGTCAAAGAAGACTGGTACGAGCTTGAGAACAAAAGGCGAATTGGTTTTAGGAAATATCTAGTAAGTGAATTTGAGACCGGAACAGGTATGAAGATGGTAGGGGTTACAGGAAGTGAATTTTTTAATGAATTAGCAAATATCCACAACAAGGAAATTCCATCTACAGTAGAGTGGATAATAAATTCTGATTTAGAAAATTATTTCGGTCAGTTAAAAGATATGATTGGTCCTGAAATAGCTGAAATGTTACATAATACTGGTGAGAGGTATGTTGATACTTCATCTTTATCAGACTATGACGGTAGTGATTTTGAATATGTTGAAGACTCATTTAATCTAGACATAGAATCTGTGGATTTTCAGGGTTACTATGTTGATGAAGCTAAATATCTCTTAAATGTTAATATAACAGGCAAAGCTATTTCTAGGGAATGCGAGGCAATAGACAGTGATACTATGGAGGTAACCTTCTCGGTGCCTAGATACCATATCCTTAAAGGTGATTTTGAGGTTCAAATAACTCGAAATATAGATTCATATTTAGATTATTGGTATAGTGCTAATTTATTTGATGAAATTAATATAACAGATGGATTATTTTATGAAACATCTACAGATATAGCTGATGATATTTGTGTTGAATGTGCAAGAAGTATAGGTAGCTATTTTAATAATAATGGAGAACCTATATGTGAAACCTGTATTGGAGATACTTCAAATGGCACGGTTTGTACAAATTGTGGGCAAAAAGTTCCTTTTGATGAAATGTATGATGGCTCTACTTGTAATTCATGTTTTCAACAATTGGATTAGTCTCTTGCTAAATATTTTTCTCATCAAAGGTACTTTTGCTAACCCGAGTAACAGGGACTTTAATTGAACAAGAATTAATTTACATCCAATAAAAAAAGATAAGATCGGCGAATACGATTTTATCTTAAGCATAAGGGAAAAACAAGTGACACAAACCATCTTAATTTTTATGATATTATATTTTTTGTTATTTTTCGATATAAAACCCATATTTAAAATCTATATCAATATTAAGAAATTTATTACAAAATTAGCTATAGATGATTCGAAAATCGAAAGTAAACTTTTAGCCATTAGTTTACTTTTACCGTTTAATAAGAAAAAACGCAGCAATCGCTGTGGTTTTTCTTATTAGGGATACTGACGCATACCCATCAACCCAAAAGAACAGGTTACCCGAAAAACGATAAAAATGAACTTCATTACTATAAAAGACACAATTTTTTCGTGTTTGGTGTACTTCAAAACTTTAGATTGATGGATGTGGGGTACCACCCCATGCCCATCAAGTTATCTAAATAAAATACCCTCTAAAAATTAAGAATACTCAAAAATAAAAGTAGACACCTATTCACTTCGTTTGTTATAATTCAAACGAAATGAATAAACGTCTACTTTTTACATTTAACGATATCAAATTTACTGGAGGGGATAAAAATGAAAAAAGCACTTTACATCAATATAGGTGGAGAAGGACACTTAAATCCAACGTTAGGATTAGTACATGATTTAGTACAACGCGGAGACAACATTGTCTATTATGCATCAAATGATTTTGAAGAAAAAATCAAAAAAGCAGGTGCACAATTCCGTCCCATCAATCAAGAGGCACAAAGAGAGCTTTCGGAAACTATGAATCTTATGACTTCCCATCCTCAAAAGTACTTATTACACTTCCTTCACGCAATGGAAATAATTACCGATTCCATTCTTAAAGAAATCTCCAAAGAAACATACGATTACATCCTCTACGATGCACAGTCTTTACCTGGAAAATGGGTTGCTCACCATAGAGGTTTAGCATCTATTGCAACTTGGACCACGTTTGCTTTTTCACAAGAACTAAAAGAAAATATGAACCTGACAGGAACAAGAAACATAGAACAAAAGCAGGAACGTTTAGACATGCTACAAGCATTTTTGCAATTAGAAGAAATAGCAAAACGGAAACAATATTTAGAAGAAAAATATGAAGTACCCCTATCTGATAATTTTTTACTTTGTCCGGGTTCAGGCAATTTGAATATTGTCTTTACTTCTCGCTATTTCCAAAGAAATAGCAAGGATTTTAAGGATGGCTATATTTTTATCGGCCCTTCAATTGTTGAAAATGAAACTCTAAATGATTTTCCGGTTGATGATTTAAAAGGAGAACGTGTGATTTATATTTCTATGGGAACCATAATTAATAAACAGCCTGAATTCTATCAAAAATGTTTCGTCGGTTTAAAAGATCTCAATGCGAAAGTAGTACTTAGTATAGGCAAACAATTAACAGTGGAGCAGCTAGGAGATATACCTGATAATTTTATTGTTCGTAACTATCTTCCACAATTAGATATACTGCGTCAAGCGGATGTATTTATTAGTCATTGTGGAATGAATAGCACAAGTGAATCACTGTATTTTGAAGTACCTCTAGTTATGCTCCCATTTATAAATGATCAGCATACGATCGCTGAGCGAGTATATGAACTTGGCGCAGGATTTATGTTAAATATCCAGCAATTATCGGCCGAGGATTTAAAACATGCCGTTAATGAAGTGTTGCAACATTCGATTTACAAAGAGAATGCCAAAAAAATTAGTCAATCATTCCGTGAGGCAGGTGGTTATATCAAAGCTGTTGATGAGATTATTACATTTACTCGTTAATACTGCTATGTATCCCACTCAAGCCCTATTAATTTAAGAGTTTTATAACACCCTACAATAAGAATATAGAAGATAGCAGAAATGCTGGCTGTATCCCATACTCATCAAGCTAAGAAATTAAATACCCCATGCCCATCAACTTAAGAATTTTATAACACCCCAAAACAAAAAAATTGTACATTTTCACATGAAGAAGTCAATTTTCTCGTTTTGGGGGTATTTGTATTTCTTAGCTTGATAGCGATGTGGTGCTACCCCAATAGAAATTTAATTTTTATCTTTCTTTAACTAGTACATCCCAGTAATACACTTCACCATCAGATTCAACAACCTTTAGACAGCCCTTTCCTGGTTTTTTACCTTCAAGAAGTGCATATCCATCTTTTTCGTATGAACGTAAATAATATATATCTGGATGTCCTTTTATTGCCTCAAATTCCACGCCCTCAAACTCTTCTTTATCACCTACAAATGTACTTATGTAAGATGTAGCCTGAGAACTTTTACAAAAACCACTCGCAAGAGTAGATTTTGCTTCAACCTTCGTTTCATGATTTACTCCTAAAAATAATGGAATAGCTAATAATGTTGAAGTCAGTGCAGTAAACATAATTTTCTTTTTCATCTAAAGTTACCTCCTCTAAATTCTAAAATAATACCCGCATATCTACTGTACACTATAAATTAGAAAATATTAACTATTATTATAATTTTATACATAATATACTTATTGAGAAAACTAAGTTAAATATTGCTATTTATCATGGTTAGAGATTTTTCTTCATCCGACGTTTAAAAAGGTATACCTTTACAAACAACGCGCAAAAACTGTATTTCGGATTAATTAGCAAAACAATCGAAATACAGGTAAATTACACCATTCTCTAGATGCTATATATAATTTGGTATAATTGTATTTAAACAAATTATTGCTAATAGGTAGAGGAAGGAATACAGAGATTGAAAAAACTATTTCAGACTAAAAAATTCTTAATATCAATTCTAACAGTAGCCCTAGTGCTAATTACTTATTTTGTAATACAATCTATTTTATCACCCGCTAGAGGTGTAACAAACCGAGAGAACCCCATTCAACTTGTAAATGAACAACCCAAAATAGACATATATAAAACCGTTCCTTCCCAATTCAATGGTCAAATAAGAAAAATTGCCTATCTTACATTTGATGATGGACCAGGAAAGTATACAACTGAGCTTTTAGACATATTAAAACAACATGATGTTAAAGCTACTTTTTTCTTAACTGGTAAGAATGTAAAGGCATATCCTGATTTAGTAAAACGAGAAAAAACAGAAGGTCATTATGTGGGTATGCATAGCATAACTCATGATTTCAAAAAATTATATACAAATGGTGACTATGTTAATGAAATGAAAACAAATCAAAGTTTAATAGCAGATATTATTAGAGAAAAACCACAATTAACCCGACCTCCTTATGGTTCTATGCCTGGATTAAATGAAGCGCTTCGTAATAAGGTAGCAGAGGATGGATTTAAAGTATGGGATTGGACAATTGACTCTTTAGATTGGAAATATAATAACTTACCAGTAGAAGCAGCTTCAGTTAACATTGCTCAAAATGTACTTATTAATGCAACGAAGTCCCAAGAAGTTATATTAATGCATGACATCCATCCTCAAGCTGTTGCAGCCGTACCAGCCATTATAAAAGGATTAAAAGACAAAGGATATGAATTTGAAGCTTATCAAGAAAATAATCACTTCTCTTTAAATTTCTGGCAGGACCCACGCATTTAACTTTTAAAGGAAATTATGCTATATTTTAAAACACAATAAAGCTAAAAGTTATAAAAATTCATCAATATAGTACTCTAACAAACTCTAAAAAGCCCATGACTCTATTTCATCAATAGAGTCATGGGCTTTTTAGAATACTTACTTTATCATAAGGTATTACTCTTTATGGGATAACCATATCAAAAAAATTGTACGTTTAGACACAAAATAACCGATTCCCTGTACGTTAAGCAACCGGTTATTTATTTTACTGCCTTTTGTTAGAATTTTTATCTCGTAATGGTCTTAAATTATCGAATTTTTATAGATTCATTGCAATTGTCTTGAAGTTTTTGTACCAGAAACACTTGTAATAGTCTACGAAGATTTATGGATAGAATCATCTATTCAGTGATATTGGGTATTTTTCCTTTGATATTTACCCAAGATTTATGTATAATTTAAATCGTAATGATTACGATTTGAAGGAGAGTTGATATAATGAAGATTTTATTTGCAAAGAAACTAGGTATATTAGCTATTAGTTCATTGCTAGTATTAGTAGGGTGTCAGACTTCAGGTTCATCTGAAAAACAAGAGCGCACACATGAAAATGAACACGATCACAACCATGAGCATAATCATGGTCATGCTCATGATGAAGAAACAGAAAAAATTTATGAAGGGTATTTTGAAGACAGCCAAGTGAAGGATCGATCACTCTCCGATTGGAAAGGAGACTGGCAATCTGTATATCCATATTTACAAGCTGGAACACTTGATGAGGTATTTGCTTATAAAGCAAAACATACAGGTAAAATGACAGCTAAAGAGTATAAGGAGTATTATAATGAAGGGTATCAAACAGATGTTAACCGTATCGCGATTCAAGATGATACTGTAACTTTTTTCAAAAATAGAGAAGAACATTCTGGTAAGTATATCTATGATGGGTACGAAATTCTGACATATGATGCGGGAAATAGAGGTGTAAGGTACATATTTAAACTAGCAGAAAAAGTTGAAGGAGTTCCTCAGTATATTCAATTTAGTGATCATAGTATCTATCCAAATAAAGCTAGTCATTACCACTTGTACTGGGGTGACGACCGTAAAGCTTTATTGAATGAAGTCATACACTGGCCTACCTACTACCCATCAAAAATGGATGGACATGATATTGCCCATGAGATGATGGAGCATTAAATTTGGGGTCGCGATGAATTAATGAAATGATAACAAATCAAAATCATGTTAATATCTTACCTGGACGAGAGAGAGATGACCGAGATAAACGGTCTATTTATTTTACAGATCCAGATGGTCACAAGTTTGAGTTTCATACTGGTACTTTACAAGATCGTTTACAATATTATAAAGAAGATAAAAAGCATATGACTTTTTACTGATTAAAAAAGCTAGTAAAATACTAGCTTTTCGCACTTCTGATAATGATAGGTTATGTAAACTTCACATGAATACTATATTCATAAGGTAACTAATTCCAATTGATTATATAATGAAGGGATAAGATTAGATAAAAAAGGAGTAGGGATATGATAATTGGAGAACTAAAAGAAATTGTAAGACATCCAATAAAGTCATTTCGCGGAGAAAATGTTCAACAAACTTTCATTGCATCCTATGGCTTATATGGAGATAGAAGCCATGCTTTTTTAGATGAAACAAGACCAGGAAAGTATTTAACCGCAACACAACTTCCTGAAATGATTGGTTATACGGCGAGTTTTATAGGAGAAGAAACTTTGGATACATATCCATCAATCAAAATCGTTTCTCCTGAAGGGAAAATATATAAGTGGGGAGATCCAGAGTTACTTACAGAATTGGAACAAAAATCAGATCGTAGAATTAAAGGCATACAATACTCACCCCAGCAAGTACCTCTAGGTGCAATTGAAGAAGAACATGTATTAATTGTGACTGATACGTCATTACAAGAAATAAGTGCAATGTGGACCATAGGAGATTTCGTCCAAACTTGATATTCTCATTATATGAAAATATTCCTTTCGTAGAAGATACATGGTTTGGAAAATGTATACGTATAGGAGAAGCAGAATTAGAAATAGTAAGACACTGTGAACGCTGCATGATTATTACTATTGAACCTAATACATTAACATTTGAAAAAACTCTCTTAAAAACTGTTGTACAAAAAAGAAATAATCATTTTGGAGTCTATGCATCAGTTATAAAACCAGGAAAAGTGAATGTTGGAGATTCTATCATATTAGAATACCCTTCGATAACACTGATTATGTAAAAAGTAAAGCCGTCCTGATGGACGTTTTTTTTGCTTAGCGTGAGGTTTTTCAAAAATACTGCGATACGCCTCGTTTTGGGGTATTTGGTTTTTCATAGCTTGATAGAACAGATTAACTTCAAAAAAAAATCAGCTTTTTTATTATAAGTTAACACAAAATTTAGTTCTGGGGGCTTTATAAAATTTTAACTTGATAGCGATGGATGACCCTTAAAAGATGAATTATTGAAATTACGTAGTATGATCTATGATAAATTTTGAGAATAAAAACCCTTTACTATTTTTCAGTTTTACTTATTGTCTAACGGTGCAGGTTAGTTGAACAAATAAAGGAGTTTTGCTTACAGTAAAGAAAGAATAAATAAAGAAAAATGTAAGGGGATGAATAAAATTTCAGAACGTAGCAATCATGTTATTCAAATTAAACCTTGGGAAGATAAGGACCTTGATTTACTTTTTCGTATTAACACCCCAGTGATGATGCAGCATCTTGGAGGTCCAGAAAATGAAGAACAGATTTTGAAGCGACACAAACGGTACCTTGAACTAGATAGTAGAGGATGTATGTTTAGCATTTTATTGTTACCAGAGCAAGAATCAGTGGGTTCTGTTGGCTATTGGCAAACTACTTGGAATAATGAAAGTGTGTACGAAACTGGCTGGAGTGTTCTTCCCGCATTTCAGGGGAAAGGAATAGCGACAACTGCAGTAAAGTTGGCAATAGATGAAGCATCCGCTGAGAATAAGTATAGGTACATTCATGCTTTTCCTTCAGTTGACAATCCAGCTTCAAATGCAATTTGTCGGAAGCTTGGATTCAAATTAATCTCCGAATCCGAATTCGAATACCCTCCTGGTAGCTTTATGCGATGTAATAATTGGTGTTTAAACTTAATTTCCAGTAAATAGCCTTCTTAAACTAACGGAGGCGTTAATTTAATAGGTGTCACCACATATGTCCATCAAGTTAAGATAAATCTGTATGTGACTTTAGCCATAAAGTTGCCCCTAAAGGAAGCATAACCTTGCCGTGAATGCTGTTGGTTTGTAATAATTTCCAATCAAAAGCATGCTGCAAAAATTGATTTTTCAACAGAAGAAACCCAAACATTTTGAAAAAAGTTTGATCAAAGTGCTTGGGTTATTTGTTGCTAGTGAATAATTTTTTATAAAAAAGCTCAATCATTTTTCTACCTGTATTTGCTCAACAATCGCGCCCTATTCTTGAATAATGAAAAAATGACATCTTTTCGTACATCGTACGGTGTCCCCATGAATGTAATTATTCTACTTTGCGGGTAATAGGTTCTCTGGTCCCCCCATATAGAATAAATATTTTTATAAATGATTTAATACTCACCTTTATGTAAGTACCTGTACTTAAAGTGCATACTTACATATTTACAGTGTTCACTTTATTATCAAGATATAAATAATACTTAAGGAGGACAAATCTTTGAAAACCCTTGTCATTGTAACACATCCCAGCATAGAAACTTCCGTCATTAATAAGCGATGGGTAGAAGAACTGAAAAAATATCCGGAAAAGTATACTGTTCACGAATTGTCTAAGGTTTACCCTGATGGAAACATAGATGTGCAAAAAGAACAAAAAATGGTTGAATCACATGGTAATCTGATTTTGCAGTTCCCTATACATTGGTTTAATTGTCCGCCTCTCCTCAAAAAATGGCTTGACGATGTTTTAACTTATGGATGGGCTTATGGTTCAAATGGAGGAGATAAATTAAAGAATCGTAAAGTTGCTTTGGGTGTAACTGCAGGAATCAAAAAAGAAGATTATAGTGAAAATGGAAGATATCAGTATACACTTGAACAAATATTAGTTCCATTTAAAACGACATTCCTGTATTGCAATGCAGATTATCGTTCGTACTTTGCGTTTTATGGTAAAGAAAATAAGCCGGGTGGAAACGAAGAAGAAGAAAATGAGCCTGGTACAAGCGAATTGGAAAAAAGCGCTCAAGATTATTTGAATTTTGTTGAAAACCTGTAATAGGTGGCTTTATAACAGCTATAAAAAAGAAGTATCTCCTTCTTGAGGAGATACTTCTTTTGATTTAAATAAAATAGCTAGCTACCGCTGTACATCATCCATAGCGGATGCTTTTTTTCTTTGTTATATAAAATTTATATAATAAATGAGAAATTAACTAAGCGGACAATTGAACACTGAACTCATCATACCTCACATATTGATTCATAACTAAAATATTTTAAACAAATGTTTGTTTAATTTTTCTATACCTAATTTCTTCATCTCATAAATAAAAAAGATAAGAAACCCACATTTACATATATTCAAGAATTATAGTTAGTTATAACATAAAATTCATTTTCTTATAATTAATTAATCCTGAATTTAATTATATGTTTTTCTGTAAGAATGCACCATTCTTCTCTATTTACCTATACTTATAATTTCACTAATTAATTATGATATAGATATTAATTTAAAGTTATTTATATGAAATAACTAAATGGACTTTTTAGGAAGAGAAAATGATAAACCATTCTATTTTCTTAATTCACATAATTTTCAAAATTAAAATCTATGGATGTTAATATTTGTTATATAATAAAATCAAGCCATATGTAAGATGGTTTCCCCGTTACGAGTAATGAGATAGTTTGATTCACCTTTTATACATTGTCTGAAAAAGAACTTGTAGTGATTCCTACAAGTTCTTTTTGTTATTCTGATCAAATACGATCAGAAGTCTTCCATCACTTAAATACGTGAGTTTATATTTTTTATTACATTTGAAAATTCCTTTAAGAGGACAGTTTTCGGTGTTAATTCTTTTGATTGTATATATGTATTAAATTTCGAACCTAATTTTTTTAGATTATCTAGCTCCGATCTACACTCTGAATTGATTCTTAAATCGTTATATCTCTTTTCAAACACATCAATCATAACCCCAATATTCCGATTCGAAAGTTTAATTATCTTATGAGATAATTCATCCATATTACAATAAGAAAATACAGGTGTATTATAATATACACCATTCACATCTATTACAAATTGCTGGAAGTTCTTATTCAGGTCTTCAATTAACTTATTAAAATCGTTAAATTCTTTTTTTGCCAGTAATGCTCTATTAATTTCAACTGTTTTGCTATTAAATTCTTGTAAATCACTATCCTCCGGGTTTACTTCATAACCCCAGAATAAGGTAACTGAATCTACATAATCTGTAGCTTGCTCCCCAGCTTTTTTTAGCCCTTCATATAACTCTTGCTTAAGTTCGCTAATTTCCTTTTTAAATAGCCCTACGTTTATTAATTCTCTGTATAGTACAAAAGCTTTAAAATACCACGTAAATTTCATTTCTCCATTAATCAGCTTACAATAAGCTGTATCCCTAGCATCAATAAACACATCATCATCTAATACCATATACCCACTTCTTAACAATTTTATATAGGATGGTGTATCATCTTTAAATTGAATTTTAATTGCATTCATTTCATTTTCAAAAATTTCTACATTAAATATGCCTTTTCGAACTAGTATTTCGGAGAATTTAAAGTAAATAAGATCATTGTAATTATTAGAGTCATTAAAATACTTAGTTTTAAAAGCTTTAATGTAATCTTTTGGTTTATTTTTAATTATCATATCTGAATATGTGACATGTGATAAGAAATCAGAATTAGATTTTATAACTTCTAGTTTATCATTTTCTTCAATACCAGTTTTAATTTCAAATGAAGCGGCAAGCGTAAATTTAAGTATTGAAGAAAGTATTTGACCTTCTAAATCCTTATATTTTTCATTATAGTGTCCATAAATTATTTTGAAATCATCTAAAGCTTGTTTCAAGATACGAATGTTTTTAGTACCACTGTTTTGAGAAGTTGTTTCTATTATTGATAAATTATCCATCAAAAAAACTCTTAATGAATCGTCCTGATAACTTTGAATTATTTCTTTTGTAATTTCAGTATAATCTGAATTTAACGATAAAGTTTTTCCTATAAGCTTTTCTTTTATTCTCTTGTATGTATCCGTTTTATTAAATAAAGATCGTAATTTATTTTCAATTAATTCGTTAGATTCAACATTTGTCCCTGTAAATGCACCTTCTTTTTCCAAAACAATTGAAGAAGTGATCATTTTCATTTCATAATTTTGAGTATTTAATCGAGTGGATATTTCGGCTTCGTTCCCAATAATAATAACTTTAACACCATCATGTTCTACAAAATTATTAATGTAACCCAATATATCTGCAATATCACAATTAGCTCTTTCTAAGTCATCAAAACATAAAACAGTATCAGTAAAATTCAGTAAGTTTTCATAATTTATTTCTGTGTTCATGGCCTCTGATATAATGGGTATCTCAAGGTTTTTCACAACTCCAACAGCCATTTTCCCTAACTCTGTTAATCTTCCCCCCCATTTACTTTCACTTATACTTTTAAACGTTTCACTATTTTTAAAAACATGATCTACTACAATTCTTTTATTAATTTCTTCAATACTAGTAATGCCATAAAGAGATAGATAGGCGGTCTTTTGCTTCTTGCCTTTTAGTTCAATGTTTTCAATCTCATTCTTAAGGACTTTGTTCCAAAAATAAGTTTTCCCACAGCCCCATTCCCCGTTAATTAAAATTGCATAGTTTGTATCTTCTTGTTTTACATAATTAATGACACTATCAATCATATAATTCACTTGTTAGCCCCCTTATAATTAACGATTTTATCATTTTAACTTTGATTTGAACTATATTGTCGAAAAGTATTAGAATTAAGATACTACAGCGACAATCCGCTTTTTATTGCTTTTAGCTTTATGCGTGGGACTTATCTTTGGAGTTATGAAGATAATACGAAAGAATTAAATGATATATGCGCTACTATTGGTACTTTTATATCTCTGGTCTTTTCATAACTCCATGCATATAGACATCCATTTATAAAGTAAGAGATAAAGAAGCAATCAAAATGCACGGCTGCATAGATACCATTAGCGATCACGATCGCTGCTGGGTGCTTTTTTCTCTGTTATATAGAAACTTTATAATCAGAATGAAATCTGAATCTCTTTACCTAGAAAATGTTGAAAGCATATAGAACACTTTAAACAAGAATTTGAAAAATATATCAATTATTATAATCACAAATGGATTAAGGAAAAATTAAAAGGCATGAGTCCGGTACAATATCGAACTCATGCCCTAAAGGCTGCCTAATGAAACGACCTTTCTAACTTTATGGGGTCAGTTCATACTTGTATCTGCTTTTTTCTTAATATAATGTTATACATTATATATTTTTTATCTCAAAAAGAAAAAATAAATTTCTTGAGTCTTGAAAAATCGCTATGCTGCTCTTTTTCAAGACTCATTCTCCTTTATTTATATTGTTTTCTTACATGTAATAACGCTCTAAAATTTTCATTTATAAACTAATTTCTGCAAATTAAGGGCCCTATGTTTAGTATATCTATTCTGTTCTATTCAAAAATAAATATAGATGTTTTCTTACTTCCGGTAAACTATCAGAATTACATATATCCTTCCACTTAATTAATATATCAGGTATATTTTTCCCATTTTCCTCGAATGACTTGTAAGATACACCAGCCAGTCTCACACATAATTGTTTATAATTTGCATATTCCGCCCTTGAAAATAGTTGAAACTTACTTTCTTGCATAATAACGTTTATATCAGTTTCTTCAATTAAATATTCCAATCCCTCTAGTATATAATCCCACTGCATCTCATTTAATGCATTAGGGACATAAAGTAAACATGTTCCTATATCTTGTAATATGTGATCTAACCCAGGTTGCCTACGGCTATAAACTTTATTCACCCAATTATAAAGGAGAATAATTGGGATTTCAGATGCAATTTTTCTGTTGTTATATATAATCCAGAACAAGCAACCTTGACTAGAGTACTTTACTTTCTCTTCATCATTCGAATCCAATTCCTTTTTTAATTTTTGATATATGTAATTAGTTTCATATATCTCTAAGTGCAAAGTTGAAGGAAGAATATGAGTAATTATAATACCCCTCTCTTCAATTTCTTCAAATAAACTTCTTATTTTTTCCCTTGTTCTATTATCAATAACCTTTAATTTCGGAAAAATAACATGAATCATTAGATAAGTCAGATTATATATATCGGTTATAGGATGTCCTTGAAACATATCTTCATCTAGTATTCTATTTTTTCTCTCACTATCCCACCAAACCAATATTTTTTTTAATAGTTCCATACAATCTTCTTCACTGTAATTTATATCTTCAGGATCCACCTTATCTGAAAATATTGAATTGGCACTATTAATCCATTCATTTACGAACTTTTTATATTTACTTGCCCCATTATATACACCATCCTTTACAAAAATAGATGGCACATCTTGTTCTATTATCCAATTATAATAATTTTGCTGAACCTGCTCTTCATTTTTCTTAGGCAAACGTAAAAAGCTACTATTATATAAAATTGAAGTTTTAGGTAATCCAGTCTCATTATCAACATTAGTATATAAAGCATCAGCAAATTCTCCACATTGCTCTTCAGTTAGTCCATGAATCTGGAACAATTTAAATAGTCTTAATACTGCCCGATCCCTGGTAGTGACAGACGAATGTCTAACCAATTTTATTAACCTTGTAATAGCCTGTCCCAAAATTTCATCCGGTCTATAAACCCTATAATTTTCACCCCATTCTATAAAATGAAACGGTTCAAGCCATGTTGAATCCATCCGCTCATCCAAACCATTTTCTCCAATTATCGGAAGTTCTAATAAGTCGTTGAATTGCTGACATATTTCCTCATCGTGCATGCCATACAGTACTCTTTTAAACATAGACCTTAAATTAAAATGTAAAGAGTAACAGTTCTGAATTTCTTTAGAATTATACATTTTAATCATTAAACTAAAAATTTCTTCCTTTTTCTCTTTTGAAAAGCGAAAATATATTCTAGAAATGATTTCTAACAAATTAGGGAAATGTCTATGAGAAAAGCCGTAAATATCCTCTCCCTGAGATATTCCCTTTAATGCTTGCTTGAGGGCAGGAACAAATAACTCATAGAAATATTCAACTCTCTCATCAGTTAAAGAAACAATATACGCCCTAGTAAATTTATTCTTTATTGCTTTAGAATCGCCTGTTCTAATTAAAGCGCTCATAGATAATAATGGTGCAACAAAATCTATCCACTTGGTAGCATTTATAACAGATTTATTAAAGACTGCTATAATCTGACACCTCTTAGGCATAGCAACTTCTTCAAACAAACGTAAAAATTCAAAAGATAGATGTATTTTTTCATTATTAGTGCCATAAGAAAAGTGATAAGTTTTTATCCCTGGATCAAAATCCTCGTTCACTTTTTTCTTCAAATCAGGAGCAGAATCTTTTAATAATGAATCCATAATCTCAATTTCTTGGAAAGGACTACATTTGTATTGTGAAAGTTTCGTCCATCTGTCACGATACTCACCAAGGTCCTTGAAACGCATGCCATCATGTTTAATCATTCTTAGTAAATACATTGTCCAGCCTTCTTGAGAAAGTAAAGAGATGTCTATTCTATTGGCCTGTAATCGTATGCGAATTTCTTCTAACGCTTCTTCGCACTCCCTTTCAGCTTCAATGATTTCACCTAATTCGGCAAATATAGATGCCCTTTTAACCTGCCAAAAAGGAGTGTTTTTATTTTTAGGCCATTCTTTTAAAATCCGCTTAACACCATCCTGATCTAGCTTAAACAAATGAAAGAGTGCCTGTTCATAATACCATCTTGAAATCCATTCAGAATTTATTTGCACACTATCTTTAGTAGTATTTAACCACCAGTTAAACTCTTCCACATTATGATTACATCTGGCTTCTCTTATGATTGAAAATATTAATTCAACCCAACATTTTTGGAGAAATTGCCAATCGATATTTGAATCCAGATTTGACTTAAAATTCTTAAGTTGTTCTGGATTTCTATGCAGGTAATTAGTTTGAAAAATCTCATTAAATTTCTCAATAATTATAATCATTTTATTCTTCCATCTGGGCTCTATCGGTAATAATGATGTCTCAATCCTCCAATTCAATTCATATATAAGCATTAATGCATCCACATCCGTTAACTTATGAATATTATTAAGTATTTCATCAATTACCCAATCTGTTTCTAACCAAAGATCTTTTCTATTACTTCTAGGAGTAATTACCCATCCCGGATGTAACAAACGAATATGCTTCCAATACCTTGCAATCTTCAGTAATTCTTCTTCTTTAATTTCCTCTCCATAACCAAAATCGCTTCTTATCGATTCGTTCTTATAATTCTTTACTGGAATATCTGGTATATCCTCATGACCGTCATATTCTATTGTTTCTAAACTAGGCCATCTCAACACATCTGCCTTTCTACCACATTTTAGGTTTAAGAGGAACCATTCTAATGCCTTTTTATGCTTTAATACTCCTGGGTACTTATGATTAGGAAATAAAGGCGAGAAATCAATCGGAATAATCCCTCTAGCTTCTAGCATTCTCCGTTGTGTAGAGGAAACAAATCCACAAAAATAAATAGGTGGAGTATTTTCACCTAAATTATCTCTTACCCAACCTATCCAATTTAAAAAATTCGGATCATCCCCTGAAAAACCAACTAAACATAATACATTCTCCATAATAGTTTGTTGTACCATATTAACAAATGGAGCATATTTTTTAGGATAAGTTCGATAGTCTTCTTCAGTAAAAATAAATGGCCTATGTGACGGGAAACTTCCATGTAATTTTACGATTCTAGGTTTCATACGATTCGGTATATCTGAGGTATTTAGTACTAAACTATAATTTCTATCATATATATATTTTGTTGTTCTTTCTAAAAGCGTATCATAATTTGTTGTGTAGACATCAGCCCAAGGCAGTGATAACAACATTTTATGTAAGTTACCAGGTACATAATTTTCATCTGGTAGCGAATTTAAAATTAGTTGATCAAGAGCCTGTCTCCCGAAAACTTCTTCATATTCACTTGCAAGCTTTAAAACATCCTGGTTATAACTACTATCATAAGGGTGTAATTCACCCTTCATTTTTTCTCCCAGTTGATTCCATAGTAAAAAGGAATCTGAATTATACGATAGTTTTTCGGCATTTAAACTAAAACCAGCCCCTACCATTATAGAAACATTCCCATATTCCCTTCCACACCAAAGGCTTTCTCTTATCTTTTCAATATGATGTTGATCAGGTAAATAAGTCATATCCCCCATAACACTCCCTCCTCTTTTATTAATAATTTTATTATTACCACGCACATAAAGATAGTAAAATATCCCTTTAAATAACAT